>NZ_CP007474.1:300000-600000 GCF_000632845.1 Ehrlichia japonica
TAGTGCATTTATGATTTTTATTTCTGCTTAATTAATATCTAGTATTCCTACTTTTTGGATCAAAGACATATTATCACTACAATTACTCGTTAATGTAAAAAATAGTTATCACACTATTAGTATATATTTTATTTACTATTGAAAACATAGCACATTTATGGTTATTTGTTTCTGCTTAATTAATATCTGTGTTCCTACTTTTTGGATCAAAGACATATTATCACTACAATTACTCGTTAATGTAAAAAATAGTTATCACACTATTAGTATATATTTTATTACTATTGAAAACATAGCACATTTATGGTTATTCATTTCTGCTTAATTAATATCTAGTATTCCTACTTTTTGGATGAAAGGAACATTATCACTACAATTGCTCGTTAATGTAGAAAATGTTTGTCACATATTGGTATATATTTTATTTCACTATGAAAACATAGAATCATTATCCATGACTAATTCTCTTATTTATGTATGGAAAAAATTATTGTTATTTTACCTGTAAACTTTGATCTACTGCTTCCTCGATATATTTGAAGATAATCTTTAATGAAGCATCATCTGATAAGCTATGGTTGGCTGATTTTATTAAATGTAGATTGACATTGTTTGATTTTATCTTCTCTGCTAAAGCAATAGAAGTCTGATATGGTACTGTATCATCATTCATTCCATGAATAAGTGTTATAGGATAGGTAATATTGATGGATTCTTGATTTAAGAGTAAATGCTTGCGTCCATCTTCGATTAAGTTACGAGTTATCACATAAGAGTATGTGTTATTATTTTGACATAGAATAATTTTACCATGTTTATGCAGTTCATCTTTTTGCCTCATATTTAATTTTTGAAATATCAAAGATTCAGTAAAATCTGGGGCTCCAGCTAGACTAATTAGGTGAAGTACTTTATTTTGACAGGATATTGCTACTAGTAACATGAGCCATGCTCCCATGCTAGATCCTATAATAACTTGTGGTTTATTAGTAGGAGTTAATTGGTTTATCACCTCTGTGCAGTTTTTGTACCAATCACTGATATTATAGTCAGTAAATTGACCATCTGATTCTCCATGCCCTAAATAATCAAATAAAATTAGCCCTAAGTTGTGTGATTTACAGTAATCATATAAAGCAGTTGCTTTACTACCTTGCATGTTAGAATTAAAGCCACCGAAAAATACAATAGATGCTGTATTTCCTGGTAATTGCCTATATGCAATGTGTAACCCTTGTGCATAAGATAATGCTAATTTAGAATAATTAGACATATTTCCACCTGAGGTTATTCTAAAGATTGCAAGTATGCTATTAAATCTGCTATATCTTGAGGTTTTGAAATTCCAGCAAATGCCATGCGTGTACCTTTAATGTAAGCTTGAGGCTTTGTTAAAAATTGAAATAGATCTTGATGTTCCCATGTACCGCCTTTACTAAGCATTGCTTTTGAATAGTTAAAGCTATCTCCCAAGTGTGCTTTTTTACTACCTATAATGTGCCATAAATTTGGTCCGACTCTATTTGCTCCGCCTTTTTCAAAAGTATGACAAGATATGCACTTTTTTGTGATTTCTTTTCCTTTTGTAACATTAGCTTGTACTATAAGAGCTTCAATATCAATTTGTTCCTCGGTACTTCCAACTTCTGTAGGGGTATGCTCCTCTACATTTATTTGATAACCTTTTGTTTGTTCAGTATGTGGATTGGGATCATATAGTAAATCTACCACATTGCTAACAAATAGTACTATAAATGATGCAAATAAAATGGCTGTGAATATTTTATTTAAATGGAATCCGTCCATAGCTATTGCATTCCTAGATCATAAGTAATATACTATATGCCTTCAAGGGTAATATAATCATTAATTATAGTCAATAAATAACATTTTTTGCTTAATTAATATGGATGGTAATTAATTTGTAAAACAATATATATTGAAATATGTGGTACTTCTAGTTCTATTGTAATTGTAGCTTGACATATTATTTACATAAGAGGATTGTACTAAGATAAGCTTGATCACTGATTTGAAGTAGGTATGACTTTATAAAATAGGTAACAGGTATTATAGCTATTGTAGCTTAGAAGTTACATGTATACAGTTTTATTCAAGGAAGAATATTGTAAAAATTGTATATGGAGAAAAGAATATAAATAGTGTACATACTGTAGTTGCAATCATAACCATGAGCATTGGCAGAGGAGCTTCTGTGTATTTAAACCTACAAGGTTTAAAAAATGCATTGTATATAATAGGGAGAAAATATATTGTATTTAATATAGTACTTAATATTAATACTGATATTACTATGATACTATTTTGATGTACTGCTTCTGACATGATAAAGGATTTTCCCCAAAATGTAGGAGCAGGAGGTATACCTATCATTGCAGCAGCACCAATAGAGAATGCGATCATAGTAATAGGCATAGACATACCTATTCCATGAAGTTCATGTAAGTATTTTTTTCCTGTTTTTGTATATATCGCTCCTGCAGCAAAAAATAATGTAATTTTTGCAAAAGCATGAGATATCATTTGAAATATAGCAACTTGAATTGCGTATTTTGTATATAATGATGCTGTCATTACTATATATGCAAGTTGTGATATTGTTGAATATGCAAGCAATTTTTTTAAGTTAGTTTGTTTGATTGCTATTAAAGATGCGAGTATAATTGTAGCTCCTGAAATGTACATGAGTATATTGCTATGTTCTTGAACAAGTATATTTAATTTTTCTAGTCCTATGATATATAATAAGATTTTTATTATGGTAAACACTCCGGATTTTACAACTGCTACAGCGTGTAGTAGTGCGCTGACTGGAGTAGGAGCTACCATAGCCTGTGGTAACCATAAATGCACAGGCATTAATGCAGCTTTTCCAATTCCATAAATCAATAATAATAATAGACTCATAAGTAAGCTGTTAGAGATGTTTTCTGGTAATATACCATTTGGAGTAAAATCTAATGTACCACTTATATTGTATATTATTAAGATTGCTGGCAAAAATAATAGCATTGATGTTCCTAATAATGTTCCTATGTAATATCTGCCAGAGATTTGTGACTGAGTATTGGTGTAATATGTAACTAGAGGGTACGTACTTATGGTTAGTAATTCATAAAATATAAATAATGTTAACAAATTTGCTGAAAACGCTATACCCATTGTACATCCAATACTCATTGCAAAACATGCATAAAATATAGGTTGTTTATTATTATTTTGATTATTGTGTTTCATGTAGCTGATACTATAAATGGTAGTGATTACCCATAGAAATGAAGGTAATAAGCTAAACATTATGCTTAAAGGTTCAGTTTTGAACGCGATTTGTATTTGAGGATTGATGAATTCGTATAATTTGATATGTAACACTGGATTATTGTTGCTGGATTTTATATAAAACTTACATGCTTCAAGCACTAGGTAGAATAAAGTACATGAGGAAGCTATACTTATAAATTCTTGTGAATATTTTATTTTCTTTAACATTAATATCAAAACAGCAGATATAAATGGGAAGAAAACTACATATACTAAAGAAAAACCTAATGTAGAATCCTTAAGAAAGTGCATAAATTCTATTTACCATACTTAACTTAGACTACTATAAATAACAATAAAGCTTTTTTAAGTAAAGTAATCTTATATGGTATTTTCTTTTAGTTCATTTGCAGAATATCAAGGAAAAGTGATTTGTGATAGTAAATCGTTTATGTGTATGAAAATTAGTTAAAAATAGGAATTTATAAGTAAATTTAATAACTTTTATAGTCTTTAGAAGCTTGTTATATAAATCTGCATTTATTATTAAGTGTTACCTGTATTATGTTTTACGTGGCAAAATTTTCTACATATTCATTAAAATATGTATAAAATAATTCTTGTGCCATCACATGATCTGCTGAAACTAAATGTCCATTAATCTTTACTGTGTCTACTATGGAGTTTTTATCTGCATACATACAATAAGACCATGGACCTCCTAATTGTGCAATTATGTTGTTAATAGAAGATTTTACTTTTTTATAATCTACTGCGACATTGTACCACTTTTTTAAATTTTGAGGTTTTGGTAATTTTCCTCCAACTCCTGCACGTGATACAGGGTCAATAGTGCACAGTAAATCTATTGTAGTTGTTATAAGTGTTTTTATTGTTCTGTATCCAGTATCTCCTCCCCAACTATGTCCTACAAGACAAATTTTTTGTTGTGCTTCATACCAGGCTTTTATTATGGGAATTATCGCTGATGATCCCCAGGTTGCGTATGCTATATCTTGGTGATTATGGTTTTGTGTATAGTATCTGGCATATAAACGTAATACAAACTTTGTTCTATCATCTGATGCTCCTCCAATAAATATTACTAAAGGTTTTGTGCCCGGAGTAATTTTACTTCTTAAAATGTCTTGTGAGTTTTTGGGGATTGCAATGCCTTCTGTAGTATATCCTGTATCTGTTCCAACTGCTGGAATATATGGAGGGATAATTTTATCTGCAACAAATATCGACATCCTTGCCTACCTTGAGTAATAAATATATGATAACATTACTATAGTAAATAATTTTAAAAAATATTTAGATTAAGAAATAAATTTTGTTTATAGTGAAATTAAAGTAACTATAGTATAATAAAAATTATTTTAATGAAAATGAAATATTCTTTTTATACATCTTAGTATTTTAAATTGGGTGTATAGTTGTACAACATTGAATACATGCTTAATTTTATTCTATAATCAATAGTGGTTTTACTATTACTATTAATTGTATTTCTTTTGAATTATAAAAAAAGTGCTAGATTAGAATAATAGTAAGTATCTTTCCTAATTGGTGGCTATGAAGTACTGAGTTACTTTTTGATTTTTTATGGTTTTATGTGTAGTTCCACTATTACTATTAATTGTATTTCTTTTGAATTATAAAAAAGTGCTAGATTTAGAATAATAGTAAGTATCTTTCCTAATTGGTGGCTATGAAATACTAAGTTACTTTTTGATTTTTTATAGTTTTATATATAGCTCTATTATTACTATTAATTGTATTTCCTATGAATTAGGGAAAAAGTGTTTGATTAAAATAACATCTAGTATCTATTCTTAATTGGTAACTGTAGAATACTGTAAGCTACTTTTAAGTTTTTTATGACTTTTTCTGATTCATGATAACAGATTGGGCAGCTATTAATCTTGCTATTGGAATTCTATATGGGGAACAAGAAATATAATTTAAATTCAATTTTGCAAAAAATTGTATAGAGTCGAAATTTCCACCATGCTCTCCGCATATACCAATTTTAATACTTGGAGAAGATTTTCTACCTAAGTATACTGCAGTTGATATTAATTGACCTACTCCTTCAATGTCTAAAGTTTCAAAAGGGTCTTGTTTTACTATTTCTAAATCTTTATATGTCTCAATAAAATTTGCAGAGTCATCCCTAGATATTCCTAAAGTGGTTTGAGTAAGATCATTTGTTCCAAAGCTAAAAAATTGAACATGTTTAGCAAGTTTATCTGCAATTAGGGCTGCCTTTGGTAGCTCTATCATTGTTCCTATCGAATACTTGGGATTATCAAATTGCTGTGCTACATTGCTAATTAATTCTTTAATAATAATGATCTCTTTTTCAGCCATAACTAAAGGTATCATTATTTCAGGTACTATACCTGTTATATTTGTTTCTTCCTGTAACTCCTTTACTGCAAGGAAAATTGCCTTTACTTGCATTTCATATATTTCAGGATATGATATAGCAAGTCTGCATCCGCGATGTCCTAGCATTGGGTTCTTTTCAGATAAATAAAGAACCTTATTCCTTAGCTTTTCTAAGGATTTACCAGTTTTTGCTGAAATTTCGTTTATCGCATTGTCATTGTCTGGTAGGAACTCATGTAATGGAGGATCAAGTAATCTAATAGTAACTTGCTTATTAAGTGTAGATTTGAAGATTTTTTTAAAATCTTCTTTTTGCATGATTTCAAGTTTTTCTAATGCTGCTATTCTTTCTTCTTTGGTGTCAGATACAATCATTTCTTGTACTATACTTATTCTTTTATCAGAGAAAAACATGTGTTCTGTGCGACATAATCCTATTCCATCAGCTTGGAAATTCATAGCTATATCTACATCTTCGGGAGTGTCAGCATTAGCCATTACTTTTAGTGTTCTTATTTCATCTACCCATTCCATTAACTTATAGAAACTCTTGTTTAATTTAGGGGTAACTGTTTTTATAGTTCCTAGGATCACTTCTCCATTACAACCATTTATTGTAATACTATCGCCTTTATATACTTTCAGACCTGTATTTGTATAGAAAAATTGTTCGCTCTTGTCGATAAAGATCCCATTTGCACTACAGATGCAAGGTTTACCCATGCCTCTGGCTACTACTGCTGCATGGGAAGTCATGCCACCTCTTAAAGTGATGATGCCTGCAGAGCTATTCATTCCATTTATATCTTCTGGATTGGTTTCTTGTCGTATTAATATGGCATTTCTTCCATCTTTTCTAAATTGTTCTGCATCGTTAGGTGTGAATGCTACATATCCAGTTGCTGCACCTGGAGATGCTGGTAGTCCTCGTGCGATAATATCAATATTTGTATTGTTCTCAAGTATTGGGTGAAATAATTTACTGAATGATTTATGTTCAATCCTTAATATAGCTTCTTCTCTTGAGATTAATTTTTCTTCTACCATATCTACTGCTATTTCTACAGCGGATTGAATGCTACGCTTCCCTGGTCTCGCTTGTAAAATCCACAACTTGCCATTTTCTACTGTAAATTCTATATCTTGCATATCACGGTAATGTAGTTCTAGCTTTCTACATACCTTTTCTAAATCACTGTAAGGTTGTGGCATTAATTCCTTCATTTTATCTAGTGGTAATGGACTATGGGTTCCAGATACTACATCTTCTCCTTGTGCATTTACTAAAAATTCTCCAAAAATTTCTTTTTCTCCAGTTGATGGATTACGGGTAAACACAACGCCTGTAGCAGAGTTCTGACTCATATTGCCAAACACCATGGATTGTATATTGACCGCTGTTCCCAGATTATTTGATATATTGTGTATTTTTCTATATGCAACTGCTCGTTTATTCATCCATGATCTAAAAACTGCATCTATTGAATTATATAACTGTTCATGAACGTCTTGAGGAAAATCTTGATTAGTATGTACATTAACTATCTTTTTAAATTCAATTATTATTTCTTTTAATATATTAGGATCTGATATCTGATTACTTACTGGAATATTAGCTTCTCTTTTTTTTTTATGTATTACTTCTTCAAATAAATTGCTTTCTATTTGTAACACTGTGTGTGCATACATTTGTATGAGTCTGCGATAACTATCATAAGCAAAAAATTCACTACTTTTTTTTGCTAATCCTATTACTGTTTTATCGTTTAATCCTACATTTAGTATTGTATCTAACATCCCTGGCATAGAACTGACGCTGCCTGATCTTACTGAAAGTAGGAGTGGATTATCATTATCACCAAATTTTAAACTTACCTCATTATTTAAGAATTCAATGGCATTTTCTACTAAACTAAATGTTTCAGAGGGTAGCTTATTGTTCTGATAATAATAGTTACATATGGTTGTTGAAAGTGTAAATCCAGGTGGTACATCTACACCAATATTGCACATTTCTGCTAGATTTGCACCTTTGCCACCTAAGATATGACTCAATGCTAAACTTCCATCACATTTTGTTTTACTAAAATAATATACTAATTTTTCACTCATATAAAGAGAACCGAAAAAGTTTTGTTTTTATGCTATAGTAGTCATATACACTACTTCGCTGAATATACTATAAAACCTAATTCTCTATAGTGCAACTGTTGTAAAATAATTAATTAGTAGGAATAATATAAAATAAGTAGTGGTGTTTCATATGTATAAATAGACACATACATTAAAATGGCGTGACTTATTTAATTTTTACTGGATGTGACACATCAGTAGTATAAGTAATGTTAAAATATTAAGTAATATGTATGTAAACACTGTATTTATTATATAATGAACATATATGATTTAACTAATAGTGATATGTTATAATAACATATGTGATATGGCTAAAGTGTGTCTGTAGTGTATTATGTCTATTGTACGGTATGACTTATGTGGTTACTATTGATAGTAATAAATCAATCTCGAAATTGTTTATTTTCTACTACTATAGTATTAAATATAATATCATGGAAGGTTTGATGCTTTTGTGAAAACAAAGCAATTAAATACCAACATGCTGATGCTATTAATGTTAGCATAGTAATCAAAGATATAATACTTGTTATGAAACTATTATTAATGTTCATATTTACGGCTTGTATGCTTATCATCAGGATAGTAGGACAAAGAAATTCTGATAATGATCTATCGAATGCGAACCAAGTATCAATTTTTTTATGATCACAACGTATAGTGTATATATTAAATATTTTCTGTCCAATAGATGCTTGTGCTTTAGAAGATAAGAAATATGTATAATAGTAACAGCTGCTTAATATGTTAAAAATAAATGGTATGATTGTTATATTGTTTGTTAACAATACGATGGGGTAGTTAAGTAATGATAGAATTACATGGTCAATAATACTTGCTAGTACTCTCTTTAGTATGGTTGCAATTTTAACTCTTTTTGTACTCATATATTTATTAATTGACAGATAAAATGACGAATATCATCGAAATTTTTAAAAGAAAGAATATTATTTACAGTGGCAGCGCTCCCATATTTTATAGGTAGGCATCCTGCTTCAACGGCACTTTGTATATCTGATGCACTATCTCCTATGAAAAATACTTCTTTGCTTGGTTGGACGTTTATATTTGTTAGTGCTGCTAATACTGGTTCAGGAGATGGTTTGATATTTCTTGTATCTCCAGCACCGATTATAGAATCAAAATAGTGTGTTAGATTTTTATGATGTACCTCAGACCGTAAATTTTTGCCATTTTTATTGCTTACTATTGCCATAGTTATATTATTTTCTTTCAAGGTGTCTAACAATTCAATTGCTCCATCGTTTAGTGTAAAGCTGTCTAATTTTTGTGATTTTTCTAAACTATTTTCATATAAAGTAATTGCCTCTTTCCACCTTTTTCCTAATAATGTAGTTAGGTATTTTGGTATTGTAGAATTTGGAATAAAGTCCAGATCTATATTTTTATATCCCATCTCATCTAATACTTGATTGAAAGTTATACGGTCAATGTTGATACTAGTATTAATTAACGTATGATACCAGTCAAATATTACTGTGGTTGGTTTCTTTATCATTTATTTAAATTTCTAAATTACCATTTTTGTGAAACATTTATTAAGATTCTATTAAAGTCAGGATTATTTTCAATGTTTAATTGACCTTTGGCTTCAAGAATTATAACTACATATAACTGTATTACTGACGTGGAAAATAACATACTTAGTTGATTTAATGTATAATATTTTTACTATTGTAGTATCACTAATATTTAATTAGACAAAGAATGTCGATATAGTTCAAGGTTTTTATGATATTTAGAATAGCAATTTTAGATCCTTCCTATTTATCTCTAATTACAGTCTTATAATAAATTTTCCAATTGGTTAAGTGGGAACAAACTACTTGTCTACATTACTGTTGTTCATATCATAATTGCACAAATGTATTAATACATCAACTTATTTAAATCTCTACAAAAATCAAATAAAGACATTAATTTGTCAAAATAGCAGGAGTTACTGCATTGCTAATGCTGAGCATTTAATGATTAAAGAATGTTGTAATTTAAGATTTTGGTGATGTTGAAAGTAGCATTTTAGGTGTTTCCTATTTATCTCTAATGACAGCCTTATAATAAATTTTTCCAGGTTGGTGAGTAGGAGACGGGTTGCTTATCTACAGTTACTAATATTTAAGGGCATATTAAGATCTATAGCTTAAGATTTTTTTGTGATGCTTAATGATAACAATTTTAGGTGTTCCTTATCTATTTCTGATGGAGATCCCATGAGTAAATCTTCACCAGATTGATTAAGTGGAAAACAAATTACTTCTCTAATATTTGTTGCGTCTGCTAGTAACATTACCATACGGTCTATTCCTGGAGCAATTCCTCCATGTGGTGGTGCCCCAAATTTAAAAGCCCGAGTTAAAGAATTGAATTTTTGATCCACCATTTCTCTAGTGTACCCAGCTATAGAAAATGCTTTGTACATAATGTCAAGTTTATGGTTACGAATAGCACCGCTAGAAATTTCTATACCATTACAAACTATATCATATTGATATGCAAGTATACTTAAAGGATCTTGATTGTTTAAAGCCTCTAATCCTCCTTGTGGCATTGAAAAAGGATTGTGAAAAAAGTTAATGGACTTTTCCTTCTTATCATACTTGAAGTATGGGAAATCAATGATCCAACAAAACCTAAAGGTATCTTTTTCGATTAAATTAAGCTCTTTTCCTAGTATAGTTCTTACCTCTCCTGCAAATTCTGCAGCTTTTTCTTCTGTTTCTGATACAAAAAATACGCTATCTCCAAGTTGTAAATTGCAGATAGATTTGATTTTATTTAATCTTTCTTTATCTAGAAATTTAGCTATAGGTCCTTTTGCAGAATAATCATCATTAAAAGTAATATATCCTAACCCTTGTGCTCCTAGCGTTTTTGCAAATTCAATTTTATTATCAAAAAAGCTTCGTGGGTTAGCTGCTGTATTAGGTGCTGGTATTGCTCGCACTACCATTCCCTGTTTTATATTTGAGTTAAATATGTTAAATTGCGAATCTCTGAATATTTCTGTAACATCTTGGATTATTAACGGATTCCGCAAATCTGGTTTGTCTGATCCGTAATGTAACATTGCATCATAATATGATATTCTTGGGAATTCTTTGTGAATAGTTTTAGTTGAAAATTTACTAAATACATTTAGTAATACTGGTTCAATAACATTGAATACGTCTTCTTGGGTGGCAAAGGACATTTCGATATCTAGTTGGTAAAATTCTCCAGGTGAACGATCTGACCTTGCATCTTCATCTCTAAAACAAGGTGCTATCTGAAAGTATTTATCAAAACCACTAACCATTAGTATTTGCTTAAATAGCTGTGGAGCTTGAGGTAAAGCATAAAACTTGCCATGATGAATGCGACTTGGTACTAAATAGTCCCTCGCTCCCTCTGGAGATGATGATGTTAAAATAGGGGTTTGTATTTCAATAAAACCCATACTTTCCATGCTTTTTCGTAATTCTGCAATGACTTTGGATCTTAAGATAATGTTGTTCTTCACTTTGTCACGTCTTAAATCTAAAAACCTATATTTAAGCCTTGTATCTTCAGGATAATCTTGTGTTGATGCAATGCTCATTGGTAAGAGATCTGCTTCTGTTTCAACAGTAACATGCTTTACTACTACTTCAATAAGTCCGGTACTAACTGCAGTATTTATAGTAGAACTATCTCTAGCTACTACTAACCCTTTTATTGTGATTACACTTTCCAACCTTAGATGAGTAATTAATTGGAAGTTTTGATTGTCAGATTCGTTAAACACTAATTGTGTTATTCCATAATGATCACGTAAGTCGACAAAAATAATTTTCCCATGATCACGCTTTCTGTATATCCAACCAGAAAGAGTGACTTCCTGACTTATATGTTCTTCCCTTAACTCATTGCATAGGTGTGTTCTATATATATTCATAAAAATCTGTACTTTTTAATGCCAATTTATTTTATACGATAATGAATACATTAAAAGCATTTTTGAAATATTATTATTGAATAATTTTTAAAATTCATGTTTTAATTTTCTTCTTTATAAATATATGTATATAGCATTATGATTGATCAAAAAATGTAAATTTTGTATTTATATTAGTAAATAAATATAGTCATTACGTAATTAAGTATTTTAAAATTTACAGGTAAGCTTGAATAACACCTGTTCTTATGCTTACTTAATAGGTAGTTTTACTAGATTTTCAGTGAAACGTTATAATTACCAAAGTATTAAAGTGTCTTATATCTTAAAAAGGTATAAAATATTTTACTATTTACACACTGTGAAAAGTTGTATAGGATAAAACCTATCGCTATTATGCTTTTACTGTTCCATATGCGTTTTTTAGTAAATTTTTTGTTACTAACTTTGTTAACTATAAACCAAACTGGTTGTTCAGGAATAATGGCTGGCCTTGCTGTTACTACAGGTGCAATTATTACGTTGCAAGATAGATCAGTTGGTGATACTATAGACGATACAGCAATATTGATTAGAATTAATAAAGAGCTATTTAAGGTAGGGTTATTTCCTCAAGTGACTGTTAAAGTGAGTGAGGGACGTATATTGTTGATAGGGCATGTAAAATCGTTGGATGATCAAATAAAAGCTGAAAAGGTTGCATGGCAGCAAAAGGATGTTAGGGAAGTTGTTAATGAAATAACTGTAGATAAAAGCGCAATTAATCTAAAAGAAACAGCTATTGATGCTATGATTAGTGCTCAAGTCAAAGCACGAATTCTTTCTCAGAGTAAGGTTAGGTCTATGAATTATAGTGTAAACACAATAGATGGGACTGTTTATTTAATGGGCATAGCTCAGGATCAAGAGGAGTTAGATAAAGTTGTGTCGATAGCACAAAAAGTAAAAAAAGTAAAGCAGGTAATTAGTTATGTAAGATTAAAAGATAGCAAATTGCGTAATTAATTGTTCACTGTCAATTTTAGTAGATTGTTGTTGTGTATACAAATGATTTTGTATGTATGATATTTTATTAGTGGGTAATTTAAGATGCATATTTAACATAAAATATGTAGATGTGTATGTTTCAAATGTAGTTTTGTTTGTTAATATTATATGTGTTAATATTGTGATGGATTATTCATTTTATATGAGTAATGCTTATAAGGTTAAATTGTTATCTACTGATAATCTTTTTATGTTTCGATATCTTATGAATCTTGTTATTCTAGTTTTATAAGTAAAGGTCTTTTTTTTGTAAAGAAGCCGTTAACTTAGTAGATTTAGAATATAAGGAGATGTATGGCACTAGTTGTTGCTTTTCAGATGGATAAAGATGTTGTTGTTGATAAAGATCTATCAGTTAAATTTATACAAGAGGCGCAAAATAGGGGACATACTGTGTTCTTTTATTCTCCTAATCAATTAGCAATGAAGGGTAATGTTCCAATTGCTAAAGCTTGCTTGGTAACTGTAGAGGACAAAAGACTACAATGTGCTGATGTACAAGAATTGTTACTTGAAGATGTTGATATAATTTTTATACGTCAGAATCCACCGTTTGACATGCGTTATATTACAAGTACCTATATTTTAGAGAAATTGAAAAGGCCACTTGTGCTAAATCATCCTAAAAGTCTTAGAGATCATGCAGAAAAATTATTACCGCTTTCGTTCCCTGAGTTTATACCGGATACTGTCATTACTGAAGATCATCTTATATTACAGGATTTTTATCAAGAACATAAGGATATAATATTAAAGCCTTTATATAGTTATGCTGGAAATGATGTTACTAGGATGCATAGCAATGTTGATATTACAGTTGTAACAGAGTTAATGATAGAAAAATATAAATGTCCTATAGTTGCCCAGAAATTTATACCAAACATCAGCAATGATAAGAGAATTATTATTCTAGATGGCAAGCCTATAGGAGTTTTTAAGCGTAGAATATCATCTAATGAAGTTGAAGAGATAAGGACTAATCTAAGAGTTGGATCGGTTCCAGAAGTTGCAACATTGTCAGACCATGATATGGATATATGTTTAGCTATAGAGCGAGAATTATTAGGGAAGGGAATTATATTTATTGGAATTGATGTATTAGATGGATATTTGATAGAAGTAAATATTACTTCTCCATGTGGTATTTTGCAAATTAATGAATTATATGGAGTGTATTTAGAAAAAAAATGTTGGGATTGTTTTGAAGAAAAATTTTATGAAAAACGCGGTAGTTAATAAATTGTGCCGTTTATGGGAATTAATAAGTTTTTATATTTAATATAGATCCTATTATCTTATAAAATATAGTTCATTGATGAAATTTTCTCATTATTAAATAATAAGTACAGTATGTTTTTACGTTTGCACGTTTGTTTTTATGATGGGTTTTTTATGTATAAAAAGTTGAAAAATTGATTTGAAGGATTTTCTGCAGCCTAATTATTAAATATGTTATTAAAAATGATCTTAATTTTTTTTATTAATTTATTATGGATTTTAGTATCAGAGATATATAATAAGTTGTTTTTCTATTAAAACTACAAGTTATTAATTTAAGATGAGTATAGTTTGTGTTGTAATTTATTGTTACCTTATAGTGCATTATATTTTGATGTTGTCATGATTTAGATTTGATATAATTTGCAAGCTATGGTGGTTTATACTAAGGTTAGACATACATGGTATTTATTACTTTGAAAAACTGATATAAATGTTTTAATCACATGAAATATTCTATTAATGTTTTTAGGAGTTAAATTTTTAAGTTATAAGAGTTATGGTATTATTATGAGAGAAGTTGATGATCTTAAAGATGTAGGTAACTATCAGTCCTTAAATAATGCTAATAGTGAAAGTGGTGTGAATATTCTTAAATTCGTCAGGTGTTTTTTTGTTCGTAAGCACTTAATTTTTTTTATGATATTTGTTCTTAGTTTAGCCTTTACGTATTTTTTTAAAGGTCAAGTACTTAATAAGGTACAAAATTGTGCTTTGATTGTATCGAATTATATGTCAGACCAATTAGTTAGGTGGGGCTTTTCTATTGATGAAATAGTTATTGATGGAAATAAATTTGCTACTTCAGACTGTATACAAAAATTTATTGATAGTGATAGATCTATTTTATTTATGTCTTTAAGTGAATTACGGAGAAAAATAAAGGATAGTAGTCAATGGATTAAAGATGTTTCAGTGAAACGATTATTGCCTAATATTCTAGAAATCAAAATTCTAGAGTACTTACCTTTTGCAAATTGGTATCATGATTATGGCAGTTCAATCATTGATGATACAGGACATATTATTGTCAATAGTAATGAAGAACAAGATGATTTGATATCAATATATGGTAATGAAGCATTAAAAGGTTTACATTTTGTGAAAGAGCTAATTAATGAGAACAGTGTTCTCAGTAATATGATTTCTTCTATGTATTATGTTGATGATGGTCGCTGGGATATTATCTTATCTAGTGGGGTGAACATTAAGTTACCTAAGGAAAATCCTTATAATGCTTGGAATAACTTGCTTAATATATATGAAGCTTCTAATGAATTTTTAATTTGGAAAACTGTGGATATGCGTATTCCTGCTCAGATTAATATAATAGAATGATTTATTAACAATTAGTTATGATGAACTTATAAAATTGATAATAAATTATATATTGCTATGTTTATTTAGTCATTAGGATGTATAGGAATGCTATATTTGATAAATTAATGATAATTATAACGAATTTTTATTATATGGTTAAAATTTATAGATTAAAAATAATGAATTTTATATATTGGTTGTTGATCATTAATGTGTATAGTAGTATTATTAGGTGTGCTTCTATGGAGTGCACTGTGTTTGTGGTGTTTCATCAGTATTATAGGTAATTATGGCACAGAGTTTTGAAATGTCCAAAGAAAGATTGTATATTTCTGAAGTATTGGTTGTTGATGATGAAGTTGATATCAGAAATTTAATAAAGGATATATTAAGTGATGATAATTATGTAACTAAATTAGCAGTTGATGGATTATCTGCTATTAAGATGGCTTATGAAAAAGAGCCAGACGTTGTGTTACTGGATATATGGTTAAAAGGATCAGATATTGATGGATTAAGTGTTTTAGAAAAACTTAAGGAAAGGTATCCATATCTACCTGTAATTATGATTAGTGGACATGGTAATATTGCTACTGCTGTAAAATCTTTGCATATGGGAGCTTATGATTATATAGAAAAACCCTTTACAGAAGGTAGGTTAAAATTAGTAGTAAAAAGAGCAATAGAGTCTGGTAGATTACGTAGAGAAAATGATGAATTAAAGTCAACATTTGAGGATTATGAAATAGTTGGCAACTCTTCTGTGATAAAAAATCTGAGGAGTATGATTAATAAAGCTGCTACTACATCTAGTCGTATTTTAATTACTGGATCGCCTGGTGTGGGAAAAGAAGTAGTTGCTAGGTTAATACATAAAAAATCAAAAGGATATGATACACCATTTATATCAATGTATTCATCTATGTTACCTGCAAATAATTACTTAGTTAATATATTTGGTAGTGAAGAAAGCAGTAATATCTTATCTCATAGAGTACCACCTCATATTGGCATAATAGAGCAGGCAAATCACGGAACACTGTTTATAGATGAAGTTACAGATTTAAGATATGATACACAGTTACGATTACTTAGGTTATTACAAGAAGGAAAAATATATAGAGAAAATAGTAAAATTCCTGTAAGTGTAGATGTGCGAATTATTGTTTCATCTTCAAAGGATATAGAAAATGAAGTAAAAGCTGGGAAGTTTTGTGAAGATTTATATTATAGACTAAATGTTCTTCCAATCAGAGTACCATCTCTAGTGGAGTATTGTACTGATATTCCGGAATTGTGTAGATATTTTATGAATAGCATATGTAAGAAAATAGGATTATGTACACATATATTAAGTGATGAAGCTTTAATAGCTATGCAGTCTTATGAATGGCCAGGTAATTTACGTCAATTACGTAATGTTATAGAGTGGATATTAATCATGAAATCTCCTAAGGAGATTATTACTGCAAAAGATTTGCCGGTAGATATAGTATCAAATTCACCTATTAATGATGTTCTAAGTGCTAAAGTAATATCTATTCCACTTCGTCAAGCACGTGAGGAATTTGAGAAACAATATTTAAAAACTCAATTATCACGTTTTGGAGGTAATGTATCAAAAACTGCTGAATTTGTTGGTATGGAGCGTTCTGCACTTCATCGCAAACTGAAAGTTTTGGGATTATGTAATATGTCTGAGTAACTTATGTAGGGATTGTTATTTTGTAATCTAAGTTAGTTTTCTTTAGGTTGGGTATATTCTGATTTGATTGAAAATGTTGTTATGATGAATTAGGTGTATAGCTATAAAATGTTAGGTTTTGCATGTAATTTGTGTTTTGTAAAATCGGATGTAGATCTAGTTTGGTATTTTTATATTAGTTTATTGCGGTTTAGATTCATGTGTTTAGCATTGTCCTGTCTAATAACATATTTTTATAAAGTAAGTTATGTATAAAATATATAACTAGCTTTATTTATAATGTATTTCTTGAGTACAGTGTGTATATTCTAGCAGGGTATTTTTGCACTAATTTAAGAGTTTAAATTATGTCTGATATTATTTTGTCTAATGGTGTGTTTTTATAAAGTAAATTGTATATAGATGTGCAAATGGGTAATTCTATATTAAGTTCTTTTGCTAGTAATACTAATGGTTTTACGGTACTAACGCCTTCTATGATTCTTGATTTATTGCTAAGCATTTTGCTTATGTCTGCACCTTGCCCTATTTCTATTCCGAAAGACATGTTTCGTGAATGTGCTGTAGTACAAGTTAATATTAAATCTCCAAGACATGATGGACCAATTAAAGTTGAAAGATTGATAGTCCTGTTTTTTGCAGTGTATAAATCCTTTATTTCTTTCATTCCTTTAGTTATAACAGTAGCTATAGCGTTGCTTCCTAGGTTTTTCCCTGTTATTATTCCACAGGCAATTGCGATTATGTTTTTTAATGCGGCTCCAATTTGTACTCCTAATATATCTTGGCTGTAAACTATTTTGAAAGTCTTATTGCTTATCTTTTTTGTTATTAATGTACCTAAATCTTCATTTTCTCCTGCAAGCACTATAGTGCATGGTAGGTCTTCTGCTATTTCTTTTGCAAAGCTTGGCCCGGATAGTATAAAAGTTGGATTATTTGGCAAAATTTCCTTTACTATTTCACTTGGAAACTTAAGAGATATGTTTTCAATCCCTTTGCTACAAATTAATAAAGGTGTTTTTTCAAATATATGTTGTTTCTTTTGTATGGAATAGCATAGCGTACGCAACTGTTGTGTGGGTACTGCGAGAATAATGCAAATATTATGGTCCGATAATACTTCATCTATGTTACTACTTACAATTATGTTCTCTGGTAATTTGCGTGTTGGCAAGTATTTAAGATTTGTGCGATGGGTTGCTATGGATTGCATATCTATGTGGTTTCGTCCCCATAGGTTAACTGATATGCTATTTGGAGACAATGCAATTGCTATTGCTGTGCCAAATGATCCTGCACCTAAAATAGTGGTTTTCATTTTTTATCTACTTAATAAAGGACTTAGCTGGAGGCGATTATATATTATATATTATGTAGTGTTAAGAATTGAATTAGTATTAATTATAGTATTATTAATAATAGTATTAGTAATAAATGTTTAAAATGTTGATAAAGATAATTTATTATGGAGGAGATTTCTATGTAAATGTTCTGCATTTTGATATTTTTGTAAACTGCATAATGCGGTAAATTAAAGTTTTTGTATTTTTAGCGTATGAAAAGTCAAGATTTGTGTGTTATTATCAATGAATGGATATCTTGGATAGAGAAGGAGAAAAGATATTCGATTAATACAGTTGATTCTTATCTTAGAGATGTTAATAAGTTTGTCGAATTTCTATATATGTGTACTTTGCGTTCTGTTACTTTAGAGGATATTATTAATATAAAAGTTACAGATTTAAGGAAATGGTTTGCATTTAGATATCAGGCTAATATAGAAGCTGTAACAAATGCAAGATCTTTGTCAGCATTAAAAAATTTTTTTCAGTATTTGTCACGCACTTATAATGTAGATAATCAAGCAATTTTTTGTTTATCTAGACCAAGGCTTAAGAGCACTTTACCTAGAACATTAGCCCGATCTCACATTCAAAGGATACTTGATTACTATAGTTTATTACACAATGATTGGATAGTTAAACGTGATTTCGCACTAATTATGCTCCTTTACGGGTGTGGTTTAAGAATTAGTGAAGCAGTAAATTTAAGGTTTCAAGATATTAGAGGAGATGAACTTTTAATTATTGGTAAGGGGAATAAAGAGAGAATCTTGCCTGTTTTACCTATAGTGCGTGAGAGCTTAGATGGATATATAAGATGTTGTCCATATCATGTAGAATTGAGTTCGGTTGGAAATGAATACGTTTTTGTAGGAGTTAAGGGTAAAAAGCTTAGGAGGACTTATTTCGCAAATAGAATACAAAAAATTTGTAAAGAAATAGATTTACCTGATATTACAACTCCTCATGCATTTCGTCATAGTTTTGCTACACACTTATTTCTAGGTGGTGCAGATATTAGATCAATACAGGAATTATTAGGTCATGTTAATTTATCGACTACACAAATTTATACTCATTTAGATCATAAAAGTGTAATTGAGCACTATAAGAATTTTCACCCTCAAGCTATAAAGAAAGAATAGTTACTTAATACACACCTGAAAAGTGAGAATGAGTAATTTTTATAAAATTTGATTATTTAGATGAAACTTTCTCTACGTAATGATAGTAATGAAATACATCCATTGTTTGAACTTATGTATTCTTACTATTGTTCAATATAGATCTATTATTTCGAGTTAGAAGATTAAATAATGTATAGTGCCTACTGATATTTATTTGGTAATTTAAGAGCTTGCTCAAATATATTTGTTAGGACGCTATACCATTTTCACTTTCTGTAATTTTGTATACAATTGCATTTTTATGAGTTGAAAAATTAAACAATATGCATAGTTTACTTTAGTGTTTATTCGGTTATTTTTAAGACTGGTTTAGCTACATTTGGTTGAATACTACCTGGTCTTCAGTGTCCCTTTCTGTAATTTTACCAATTTTGTATACAACCTCATCTGTAACTTTGAGGAGAGATAATGTTTGTTCTTCATTTTCTTGTGGTACAATTAATATCATACCAATGCCGCAGTTAAATGTTTTGAACATTTCCATTTGTGGTATTTGTATTTCAGTATTTAGCCAATGAAATATTTGTGGCATCTTCCAAGAATTCAAGTCAATGGTAGCTGATAGATGGTTAGGAATGATACGTGGTATATTATATATGAATCCTCCTCCAGTAATGTGGGCTAAGCCATTCACTAATGAAACTATAGGTAGTAAGGAATTTACATAGATACGTGTAGGTGTGAGTAAATAATTTGCCCATGTTTGATCAGACCAAGGACATACATCATGGTAGCTGATTTTATTATCACTGATGATTTTCCTTATTAATGAGAAACCATTAGAGTGTAATCCAGTTGAAGCTAATCCAAGTATTATATCTCCAGCTTTTATGCTATGATTTTTTGGTAAAATATTATCTGCTTCAATAATACCTACTGTAAAACCAGCTATGTCATATTTATTATCGCTATACATTCCAGGCATTTCAGCAGTTTCTCCGCCTATTAATGCGACATTTGCTTTCTTACATCCTACTGCTATACTATTGATAATTTCTAAGGTAGTATCATGATCTATTTTACCTGTTGCGAAATAATCTAAGAAAAACAATGGTTCAGCTCCCTGTGCTAAAACATCGTTAACGCACATTGCTACAAGATCTATACCGATAGTCTTATGATTGTTTACTTCTTGTGCAATGCATAATTTGGTACCAACTCCATCAGTTGAGGATACTAAAACAGGTTTGCTATATTCCTTTATTTTTGACATATCAAACAGTGCTCCAAAGGACCCTACATTGCCAATTACTTCTGGTCTAGATGTTGATGATGCGATTGGTTTGATTTTTTCTACTAGACTATTGCCGGATTCAATATCAACTCCAGCGCTTGAGTATGTTTTCATAGACACCTTAATTTATGTGAAACTCATTTTTACAATTAATTAATCAGAATAGCATTAAATATTTGAACTTCATATAAAAAGTTGTTTACTAGTTAGTGAGGTTGTTTTTTTTGATATGTTAAAGTTAAAAAACATAATGTTGAATATAGGATTTTTATGCACAATAGTAAGATTTTATCAAACGTAGAATTAGTGTCTGCAAGGTTGTTGCATGATCTGGCTGGATCTGTAGGAGCAATAGTAAATTATATAGAGTGTTTAAGTGATGATGAAAGTTTATCTGAAGGTATGATACCTTTACTTTCTGATGCAGCTGATGATGTAATGAATAAATTTAAATTATTGAAGCAAGCCTATAGTATTTCTGATGATAATGGGGATTTTAATGCTACTCAACATAATATCAAAAATTATCTGAAGAGAAAAAAAATTATTCTTGAATGGGATGTTGATATACAGATTTTTGATGTTGAGTTGGTTGAAAAGATCAATAAGTTACTTGCTAACGTAACTATGATATTAATGTTCTTCATGATAAATGGAACTAAAGTAAAAGTTATACTATCTAAGTCAAATAGTAATAGTTTATTTATAGAAACAGTAGCTTCTGCTCAAAAAATAGAAATGCACGAAAGTATTAAGAGTATTCTTGATAGAGACATATATAACCAAGAATTGAATACAAAGAATATTCAAGTAAATTTTCTAATGATGCTTTTAGATAGCTATAATGCAAAAATGACATATGAAATACAGAACACTGTTTTTAAGTTTTCTATATGTATGTAGTGTGAAAAATTTACTATTGATAAATTAATTTATTTTTATACAGTACTATGTATATGTACTACATAGATTATAGTAGTTTGTTAAATATAAATAATATTCTGAAAGTTATACCTTGTTATTAAGGAATAATGTGTGCTTGATAATTAATTAAGCACTGCTAAAGTATAAAAAACTACTGTGAAGAAGTATTAAATGAAAATTTAGTAGGTGT
The DNA here is from genome assembly GCF_000632845.1 of Ehrlichia japonica. Classification (NCBI taxonomy): domain Bacteria; kingdom Pseudomonadati; phylum Pseudomonadota; class Alphaproteobacteria; order Rickettsiales; family Anaplasmataceae; genus Ehrlichia; species Ehrlichia japonica. The sequence continues at coordinate 321,981 of NZ_CP007474.1, forward strand.
TTTTTATGGAATGTTAGTACTTTTGATTGTACCTCCAGCTGCTTCTTGTTGGGCAATGAATAATGTGTTACTTACGTTTGTTAAAATTTGTTCTGTGTCAATTTCGTTATACATTTGAGCATAACCTATTGAAACATTTGCATGGAAATTTTGAAGGTTGTTATTAATGTTTTTGTGTATTCTAGATATTGCTGAATATGCATGTTCAGATTTACATCCTAATAAGATACAAATAATTTTGTAATCTCCTATGTACCCAATTATGTCACTTTCTCTAACGTTTTTATATAACAAGTTGATAATGTGTTGTGTTAAAGTGTCTATACTAGACTTATTATATGGAGGGTTTAGTTGTATCATACTCAGGATAGCATATGTATTGTGTTTATGAAGGAAGTCTAATACGATCTTTATTTCTGTCTTTGTGGACACTTCATCTATTATATTAAAAACTGAATGCATGTTATACTTTTTATTGGAAAGTATGGATTGTCTAAATATATCAAGCTTTTGTGATATACTAGCATTCCGTACTAAAATTTCATAGTTTATTATATCTTGGTTAGAAGCTGTAGTTCGAAAAACTTTTTGTATTACTGGTATTATTTTATTGTTTTTTCCAACAAGAGAACAGTTACGTGTTTTGGATAAAATGTCAAATAAATCAATTCCATCACTTGTGTATTCTAAATAGCTATTGATATTTTCTACAATGTTTTTATGTAATATAGTTGATAATGGCTTATTAGAAAGTTCTTCTGCTGTATAATCTAAAAGTGTTTCTGCTGCTTTATTCAAATTAGAAATTGTTAAATTTTGCAAAGTGTTGTTCTGTTGGACTGATATTACAGAATCATCAGATCTTCTTGCAACCACAAAGTGATTCATGTTTTTCTCATTTTATCAATTAAACACTGAATTAAAATCTGTTTGCTGTACTATTTGTATAAAAATTTTTCTTTATTGTTTTTATTCATGATTTGTAGTTAATGAATTCTTCATATGATATTTTAGTTACAAATGAATTTTAGTGTCTTTTCTACACAATAAACATTTTGTGTTAAAATATACCAGATTTTTGAGAATATACTAGTTATGTTCTAGCTTGTATTAAACTAGTTATATGTTTTTAATTATGTAATAATTTTTAAATATTTATGTAAGAACAATATTGGAATTTAACTGTAGTTAGTTGTTTATACTCAATCAATTTGAAATGCCAAGATGTATAATGAACTTCCCCATGTTAGGTTCTGTGTAATAAATTTTAGAATTTTTTATATAAACTGAGTGGGGAACTAGACTGTGGCTGACTCCTTCAGGTAAGTCAATCTAGTAATGATGGCTAAAAGATGTAATAAATCATCTTATGTATTAATCCATTAAACTTATGTCATATTTAATTGTAATAAGAATATTGTACATATTGCTTAAAAAATTTTTTAATTTTCTTCATCTAATTGAGAATTCCATAGGTTTTCGAGTTGATAATATTCTCTTACTTCTGGCCTGAAAATATGCACTAATATGTTGTAACAGCTTAATACTACCCAGTTACCATCTTTTAGCCCTTCAATAGATAGCTTTTTATATGGTTTGATTTCTTTCCTAATTCTTTCAGCTAAAGATTTTACATGATAACTTGATTCGCCTGAAGCAATTATTAAATATTCTGCTAAGTTACTTTTATTGCTGACATTAATTGTAACAATATTGCTAGCTTTATGTTTATCAAGAATGAATATTATAAGGTTTTTCAGCTCTTCTGGAGAACTAAATGGTTTGTCAGTTTTACTGAGACTCATTTTACCTCGTTTTTTTAGATACTAGGTTTTATTGTATTACATATTGTACGTAATATAAACAGTTAAAAAGCATTAAAAGAGATGTGTTTATGGTAAAACTGTATATATTATTAACAGTTGCAGGTATATATAGTGAATCATGAATTTTCTTAGAAGGTTATCTACAATATGTATAATATATTTTAATAAAACTATGGAAGTTGGTTAACTTATGAATATTAGAAGCTTAATATTATTTCTAATTATTTTTCTTTATAGCAATATGTCATTTTGTCAGGATAGTTATATGGTATTTAGAGATAGTGAGGTTGAGTCTGTAATAAAGAAAATAGCGTTTCCAATATTTACTGCAGCTAAAATTAATCCTGAGACTGTTAGAGTTTTTATTGTTAATGATAAAGTAGTAAATGCTTATGTTGATGGGAATAATAATGATGTATTTTTAAATTATGGGTTATTTCAGTTTTCAGAGGATCCTAGTGTGCTAATTGGGGTTTTAGCTCATGAAGTTGGGCATATATCTCAGAAACATGTGTTATTTCGTAAAAGTAAAATACAAAATTCTATGATTTTATCTGGAATAGGGTATGTTTTAGGTATTATTACTGCAATTACAGTAAATCCTGATATGGGCCAAGCAATAGCTCTTGCTACTAGTGATATTAGTAAAAGAATGTTTTTTCTTTATAGTCGTCTACAAGAAGCATCTGCAGATCAATGTGCGTTGCGATATCTAGATGAAGCTGGGTATAGCAATGATGGATTAATTAAAATGTTTAAGCATTTTTATTCATTAGAAGCACAATATAGAGGAAGTATTGATCAATATTTATTATCGCATCCTCTTAGTTATGACAGATTATTACAGATGCAAAATTATCGAAATCGTAATAAAGTTAATGGTTTTTCTGATGAAGATATACATAAATTTAAGCGAGTGGTAGAAAAAATTAATGCATTTTTTAATCCAATAGAACGTTTAGTCAATGAGAAAAATGATATAAATCAGTTATCTCCATATATACAATCTATTATTTTTTATAAGCAATCTGATGTTTTAAAGGCTTTAGAAAAACTTGACAGTTTAATAGTACAATCTCCAGAAGACCCTTATCTTTATGAGTTAAAAGCACAAATTTTATATAAGGCAGGTGACATTGAAAAATCTGTGGAAAATTATAAATTAGCACTTAAGTTTTCTTTTGATGATGTTTTAATAAAACTTGAAACATCACAGGCTTTGTTATTATATGATCAAGAAGAAGCAGTAAATTATTTGGAACAGGTTACATATCAGGAACCGGATAATATTTTTGCTTGGAAGCAATTGGCTATAGCTTATGGTAAGATAGGGGATTTAGGAATGTCATATTTTTCGTTGGCAAGTAAGTCTTTTTTTGAGAATAATAAAAGAGATTTTGATAAATACTTTGGTTTGGCAAAAAAATATTTACCAAAGGATAGTGTTCATTTAGAACGCATGCATGATTTAAGAATGAATTTATTAAGTAATGCGTAATTAATTAAATTATTAACAATGTTGTGTATATTTTGATGAAGGTGTAATAATGGTTTCATTTATGAGAATACATGGTGCTATGTTGTTTTTATTAATACTACAAGTCTCTTGCAGTCCTATTTATGGTACTAAAATAGAATATAAAAGTCCAGAAGGTGAATCTGGGAAGGCTTGTATAGTAAAATGTGCTTATGTGAGAAATGATTGCTATAGACAATGTCAAGTTAATGTTACTAATTGTAAGTTAACTGAAAAAATGATAAGTGCTCAAGAACGTTCTCAACCACTCATTAATATAGTAAATAATAATGAAAGTGGAAATAATGGAAATAGTAAACCGAAGCAGAGTGATAATAACTCATGTAAAAGTAAAAACTTAAAATGCAAAGAATCTTGCTCTAATAGTATTACATGTAATACTCAATGTGATATCTATATGGACATGTGTAATACTGAGCAAAGTTTTGATCGTTATAATGAGTATGATAACTTTGTTTCAAATATGTATGAAGGAAATAAAAGTCCTACAATAGAAAAACAACATACTGTCAGTTTATGTCAGAGTGATAAGTGTGATAGATTATGTAAAAGTGATTATGATTTATGTTTTTCTAGCTGTGGCGGAAAAATAATCACCTATAAACAGTGTGTAGCATTTTGTGATAAAAAATAAATAAGCATTATAATTTTATATATTATTTTACTTTTATTATATAGGAGCAAAAGTGCTGCAGTTAATGAGTTTATAAGTGATAATATTTGCATAATTAAATAAATCTGGATTAGTTTAAAAAGTGGATATCACATTAATTGAGTATGATGTTAATGATTATTCTGTGTCAGTGATAAAATGTTTTTTGATTGTCTAAATGTAATAAGTTTTTATTAATGAAGGAGTCTACTTCTTTTATAATGTACTATTGTTACTGTAGGTGTTAATTTAAATTATGCTAGTATACTTAATGTTATATAAAAACCCTTAAAATTAATGGTATGCTGCTAGACATACATGAATTCTGTTTTTAAGATTGATACTATTTAGAGTTAGGATTACCTATAGTTTTTTAATTCTATATTATCAATATACTTAGGGATATCTTATTGTTATTTGTATTATATAAAAAAGCTTGTAAATTTTTTAGTATTAACTATTCAACTAGAATTGGTGATATGCTGCTAAACATATGTGAACTCTGTTTTTAAGATTGATACTATTTGAGGAAAAGAACCTCTATTTTTAATGCTATACTATTAATATACTTAGGAATATCTTATTGTTATTTGTATTATATAAAAAAGCTTGTAAATTTTTTAGTATTAACTATTCAACTAGAATTGGTGATATGCTGCTAAACATATGTGAACTCTGTTTTTAAGATTGATACTATTTGAGGAAAAGAACCTCTATTTTTAATGCTATACTATTAATATACTTAGGAATATCTTATTGTTATTTGTATTATATAAAAAAGCTTGTAAATTTTTTAGTATTAACTATTCAACTAGAATTGGTGATATGCTGCTAAACATATGTGAACTCTGTTTTTAAGATTGATACTATTTGAGGAAAAGAACCTCTATTTTTAATGCTATACTATTAATATACTTAGGAATATCTTATTGTTATTTGTATTATATAAAAAAGCTTGTAAATTTTTTAGTATTAACTATTCAACTAGAATTGGTGATATGCTGCTAAACATATGTGAACTCTGTTTTTAAGATTGATACTATTTGAGGAAAAGAACTTCTATTTTTAATGCTATACTATTAATATAATTAGGGATATCTTATTGTTATTTGTATTATATAAAAAAGCTTGTAAATTTTTTAGTATTAACTATTCAACTAGAATTAGTGATATGCTGTTAGACATACATGAATTCTGTTTTTAAGATTGATACTATTTGAGGAAAAAAAATCTCTATTTTTAATGCTATACTATTAATATACTTAGGAATCATCTTATTTTATTTGTCTTATATAAGAGAACCTTTAAATATATATGGGTTTTGTTTGATTAAATTAATACTATTTAGCTTTGTAAGTATTTCATATATTGACACTTTGAATATTGGATGAGGGAATCGTGCATAAATATCACATAGTGGTACGAGAACAAAATCTCTACAATGCATTTGTTTATGAGGTATAGATAAAATTCTAGAATCCAACATTTTATTTCCCCACAATATGATATCAATATCTATAGTTCTGGGTGCCCAATGTTCATGATTAGTTCTACCAAGCTTTCTTTCTATGGATTTAATCCTTTCTAACATGGAGTGTGGAGATAAATGTGTATATCCTGATATTACCATATTTAAATAAGGGGTATTCCAATGATCGACTGCATTTTTTGGTAATAGAGCTGAAGTTTTATAGAGGCAAGAATAATGTTTATTATGCAAAGGCAACATGTTAATTGCAGATTTAATGTATGCTAACATGTTACTACAGTTACTTCCTAATGCTAAAATCACAACATCGTTACTAGGCAGGTTATACATTCTGTTTTGGTAACTTAAAGCTATAAGGTATCTTGTTTTGAAGATTATTTCAATGCTTTTGTGTGGTGTATTAGAGTGTTATGTAAACTAAAAAATATGTAAAATATTATGATAATATTCTTATGGATTTTGTTTATTTTTTTGTTTGATTTGTGCCATTTAGCATATGTTTCGTATTGTGATAGTTTTTTTATATGTTAATTAGTGTATCGAAGTGTTGTGTAGATTTAAGACTATGGGATATTGTGGTAATATGATTGATTTTTAATTATGTTATTTATGTATGTGTTTCACTATGGATAGTGTTTGATATGTTAATTAGTATATCAAAGTGCTGTATGTAAATTAAAGATATACAATGATCAATGGGCTTAATACGAATAAGTATCATTTTTTTATTAATGTATTTTACTCATATGTAATATGACTTTATTACTGGCTAACATTGATTTGTTATAGTTACATAAAGGAAGTTTTTTCTTTGTTGACTGTATGACTCTTTATTTTGTTTTGCACTTACAGTTTATATACAAATAGTAAGGTTAAATTTGATATATGGCTATTTCATAAAATACTTACATTATTATGTTTTTTTATAAAGATATTTTATGCTGTGTAATATATTAGGTGTTTGCCACATTTTTATATGATTGTATTTTCATATTACTGAATTTCTTATAACTCTGTTCAAGTGTGTTTAAATCAATGGAATACATATCTTCTATCATAAGGATATTTGTAGAGGTTATCTTACCTATATTTGCATGTGGAATTTCTTTGAATATTGCTTCAAATTCTTGCTTGTTATGTTTCCCTATTGTTACTAAAATCCTGCTTTGTGATTCTGAAAATAAAATAACTTTTTCTTTTAAATCGTTATTCTTAATATTGCATGTTGGTATTGATGATAAACTAATTTCGGCTCCAAGTTGTCCTCCAATAAGTGATTTTACTAAGCTTATTATCATTCCGCCTAAGTTGACTGCAATTGCTGATGCTATAAGATTTGCATTGATAGCCTTATTATAAGATGTATATAATTTTTTAGCATGTTCAGCATGTACTTGTGGTACATTATTATTTTCTATGCCGCTATATTTTTGATATTCAGAACCTCCAAGCTCATCATAAGTTGTACCTAGTATGTATATTAAATCTCCTGGACTTTTCACATCAAGTGTTACAGCATTCTCTATATTTTCTATGATTCCAAGAGTAGAAATTAAAAGTGAAGGTGGAGCCGAAATGTTAATTTGTTCTCCTTTACTATTATATCCTTTAAAATCATTAAACATGCTATCTTTACCAGAAATAAAAGGTGTTCTAAATGCTGTGGCATAGTCATAACATGCTCGTGCTGCATTTTTTAACTGCCATAATCGTTGTGGGTTTGTTGAATCACACCAACAGAAGTTATCTAATAATGCTAAGTGGTTAAAATTTCCTCCTATTGTAACATAATTGCGTATAGCAGTATCTATTGCACAAGCTGCCATGTGATATGTGCTTATTTCTCCATAACTTGACCCTAATCCATGCGATTTTACTATTCCTCTTTTTGATGATAATATTGGTCTAATAACTATTGCATCTCCGTTTACTCTTCCTATACCTTGAATAGGTTTGATTACAGATGTGCCTTGTACTTCGTGATCATATTGTAGGGATATGAATTCTTTACTACATATGTTCATTCTTTGTACAATCTCATTTAACTCAATTTCTAATGGTTTATCGCACTTTTGGTGAGGTATTGGTATTGATTCTGTGGTTTTTAGCCATGGGCTAGTTTGTAAGTGGGTTTTCGGAACACCATTGTGCAAAAAATCTACGTCTATATCCATAATAATGGATCCATTATATAGTACTACAGCCTTATTACTGTTGTTGAATTCTCCAATGATACTAATTTCAACATCATGTTTTTTCATTACTTTTTCAAATGTTGGAAATTTGCTAGGAGAAACAGCAAAAGTTATCCTTTCTTGAGATTCTGAAACCCAAATCTCCCAGGGTAACATATTGTCATGTTTAAGTAACACTTTATCCAGTTCTACTGTAAACCCATTGTGACCCATTTCTCCTACAGAAGAAGATAGTCCGCCAGCCCCATTATCAGTTATTGCATTGTATAAACCTAGATCTCGTGCTTCTTTAATTATTGCATCAGATAGCTTTTTTTGAGTAATAGGGTCTCCTATTTGTACTGCTGTACTATTGCTGTTATGTTCAGTTAACGCGTTAGATGAGAAGGTAGCACCATGTATTCCATCTTTTCCTGTTCTACCTCCTGCTATAACTATATAGTCTCCATTGTGAGGACTTTTTAAATGTGATAGTGAGTTGTTAATTATACGTGGCATAATACCAGTGCATCCTACAAAAACTAATGGTTTACTACAAAATCTGTCATCAAAGTACACAGATCCTAAGCTTGTTGGTATCCCAGAGCAATTTCCACCAGAATTTACACCTTTTATTACTCCGTCCATTATTGTATTAGATGACAATGTTTTTACTGTGCAGGATTTATCCCTATATAATTCTTCATCTGATTCGGAAAAGCAAAAATAGTAGGCATTTAGTATTGGTTTTGCTCCTTTACCAAATCCAATTATATCTCTATTTACTCCTAATATTCCAGTAATTGCTCCTCCAAATGGATCAAGTGCTGATGGACTGTTATGTGTTTCTACTTTATCTGCAATAATAAAATCATCATCAAATACTATTGCTCCTGCATTATCAGAAAATGTGGATATACATATTTCTGAGTTTATTTCATATGTTGCACGTTTTATGTAGTGCTTGTAAAGCCCATCTGTAATTTCATCTATAGGAGAGGAAAAGATATTATGTTTACAATGTTCTGACCAAGTTTGTGCTAATGTTTCAAGTTCAATATCATTAGGATTACGTTGAATTTTTTTAAAGTATACCTGAATAGCCTGCATTGCTTCTAATGATAGATTTAAGGCTCCTCGACCATTAATTCCATGTCTACTGATTTGTATTAATTCATGATCTTGAATATTTAGATCTATAGAAGTCACATATGTGTCTTGTTTTTTATCTTGTGGAAAAAGGTCTTCATACTTAATATATGGGATTAGAAATATACTGTTATGTGTAGAAGAGTCAGTATATATATTATTTAGATTCGATATCTGTTTATTTCCAAAGAATCTTACTTTAAATGCTCCTCCTTTTGCAAAAGATAATTTATAGTACTCTATTAACGGATTAAATAGTTTAAGTATGTCTTCTTCTTGTGGTATGGGTCCTTGTCCAAATGTAACTTTGGAAGTGAATACATCTACTGCTGTTTTATATTCTAGCATTTCATTTATTATGCATTTGGTAGTATTACCAACATTATCAGTGACTCTAGGTAAGAAACATCTCTCTAATGACCAGTCCGCTTTGAAAGTATTAAGTAGATTATAATTAGTATTAGTGGTTACTTCTTTATAATTCAGCTCTATATTATCATATATGAAAGCAAAGAATTGTTGTGTTATTGGATTGGTTAGCACAGAGCCTATTTTATTAATAATTGCTGAGTCTAAATTATGTTGAACATTTATTGTGTAAACCGTAACATCATTGCTCGTGTAGTTTTCTGGTAGTACTTTATCTGCTATGCCAATACGTATAATCATGACTAATTGTTGATTAAGTAATATGTTTACACTGTATAATAATTAGGGGTAATTTCAAATATATTATTAATGCTTCTAGTAATTATTCATAATTACAGTAAGTAATAAAATGATACTATTGTGAGATTTATCCCTGTGTTTAGAGTTTAAGTAAAGGATTATTAATATTTTAGTTGATAATCTATCAGTATTATTAAAGTAATGATTTTGTAAAATTAGAAATAATTGAAGTATATTATGAATAATAAGAGGCAATAAGTGATCTTATTATGAAGAGTTAAAGTAAAGGAATTATAATGTTTAAGTCATCTATCAATATCGTGAGGGAACATGTATAGTTGCAGGATAAGTGTCTTTGCGTAATTTTAGTACTTTTTATAGTATGGAACTATTAATATATGTGTGGAAATTATTTCATATTTCTTAATCTTTTATCCTAATAAAGAGCTAGATCTTGAATTAGCTTTTATATAAGATAGGTCTTTATTATTGTATATTTGGGGTTATAGTAGGTTTTGTATTGTAATCACATTATCAAGTTTGTGCTATCTATGATTTTACAGTGTGTAAATGTTTAATACAGAAAAGGACATAATTTTAATGTATTTAACTTTGTATAGCAATGTGGTAGAGAGTGTTTTTTATATTTACTAGGTAAAACTGAGTTGAAGTTTGTTTGTAATTATTCATCTGAAATGAATATTAATCTTATAGTGTATGGGTATTGAATATAAAATAGATATGTAGTAATTTCAATTATTTTGTCATAAATAAAAAAACATAGTTTTAATTATTTGATTTTGTTAAGTTAGGTGTAGTTTATAGTGAATAGCATTTTTACAGTTTGCCAGGTAAAAATAAGCCGGATTCTGTTTATGTAGTTATTCATCTGGGATAGACATCACTATCTACCTCACGCGACTCACCTGGGTAATTGTGAGGGAAAAGCACAATACCTCCTCTTAGTCTTGCTCCTGGTGGTGGTTGCCTAGCTACTATATGTTACCATAAGTACGGTGTGCTCTTACCACACCTTTTCACCCTTACCTTGAAACAAGGCGGTTATTTTCTGTAGCCCTTACCTGGAGTCACCTCCGACAGGGATTACCTGTCACCATTTTCCCTTGGAGTCCGGACTTTCCTCTGTATTCTATAATACAGCAACTACTCTTTTACCTGACAAGCTATTATAATTTCTAATTGTATTAAGTAAATGATTAATTTTGTAAATTTAAAAGAATGTAGATTTGAAGCTGTGCCAATAGTTTTGTATCATTGTTGCAGTTGAGTGTTGGAAGTTGTAAGTAATTTGACTAAAGTATAGGTCTTTCTGTAGTTCTACATATTTAGTTATATTAAGTAAATGGTTAATTTTGTAGATTTAAAAGAATGTAGATTTGGAGTTGTGGCAATAGTTTTGTATTGTTGTTGCGCTTGAATATTTAAGAGTTGTAAGTAATTTGACTAAAGTATAGGTCTTTCTGTAGTTTCACATATTTAGTTATATTAAGTAAATGATTAATTTTGTAAATTTAAAAGAATGTAGATTTGAAGCTGTGCCAATGGTTTTGTATCATTGTTGCAGTTGAGTGTTGGAAGTTGTAAGTAATTTGACTAAAGTATAGGTCTTTCTGTAGTTCTACATATTTAGTTATATTAAGTAAATGGTTAATTTTGTAGATTTAAAAGAATGTAGATTTGGAGTTGTGGCAATAGTTTTGTATTGTTGTTGCGCTTGAATATTTAAGAGTTGTAAGTAATTTGACTAAAGTATAGGTCTTTCTGTAGTTTCACATATTTAGTTATATTAAGTAAATGATTAATTTTGTAAATTTAAAAGAATGTAGATTTGAAGCTGTGCCAATGGTTTTGTATCGTTGTTGCAGTTGAGTGTTGGAAGTTGTAAATAATTTGATAAAGTATAGGTCTTTCTGTAGTTTCACATATGTAGTTGTATTAAGTGAATGATTAATTTTGTGACTTGAAAAGTACAGGTGCTTTTGTCTTTACTCCAAGCTTGGATAAAAGATTTTTATCATTGTTACAATCAGAGTTAGGAGTTGTTAATAACTTCTCTCCACAAAATATAGAATTTGCTCCTGCAAATAAACATAATACTTGCATTTCTTCTGACATATCTCCTCGTCCTGCAGCAAGACGTATATATGATTTTGGCATTAAAATGCGTGCTACAGCTATAACTCTTATAAAATCTATGTTGTCTATTTTGCTGTTACTTTCAAAAGGTGTTCCTTTTATTGGAACTAATCTATTAATAGGTACAGAACGTGGATGTTGCTTTAAATTTGCTAAAGTTAATAGCATCTTGGCTCTATCTTCAACACTTTCACCAAGACCTAAAATGCCTCCAGAGCATATGTTGATTCCTGCTTCATGTATATTATTCAAGCTAGTTAACCTATCATCGTAATTACGTGTAGTAGTTACATTATGATAAAAATCACGTGATGTATCAATGTTATGATTATAAAAATCTAGACCTGCATCTTTTAATTTCTTTGCTTGGTCTAAAGTTACCATACCTAGGGAAGCACAGCTCTCTAGTTTTTCACTTTTTATTAGCTCGATAATATTGCAAATGTACTCTATATCTCTGTTTCTTAATTGACGCCATGCTGCTGCAAAGCAAAACCTATCTGCTCCGTTATTTTTAGCTGTTTGTATAGCTTTTTTTATGGATTCAATATCAAGTAAAGATTCTTTTTGTAACCCTGTCTTATAATGTGCACTTTGCGAGCAATACCTGCAATTTTCTGGACAACCACCGGTTTTAATACTTAATAGCGCAGCAACTTGTACCTCGTTATTGTTAAAAAATTGCCTATGTATTAAATGAGACTGTAATATCAAATCATTAAATGGAGTATTAAAAAGTTCTAATATTTCATCTAATTGCCAATTGTTTCTTACTGAAGTGCATGTACTCATTTTTGTGATAACTGTTCTTCAATTTTATTTTGTTTTGATGCTATTTCTTTGACAGAATTATTTAAAGCGTTAAATTCATCTTGACTGACAAAACCATTGTTTCTTAAGTACGCAGATAAACACTTTTTAACTGCCTTATTAGCAACACCAAGTGTACCTATGGCTACCCCAAAGAGTGACACGCTTATTCTTGAGATATCATGTAGAAAAAATCTCATAAAACACCTGCCTATAACTAAAGAAATCTATAAACGTTTTATTCTCATTAGGTTAGGTTATGCTATTCAATTTTAGTAAAACGGTCAACTAATTTTTTAAATATTTTGATAATCTACGGTACTGATTATGAGTTTTTATGTAACGATCATTTCAGTATATTTTTCCTCCTATTACTCCTATTATGTGGGTTACTTCATTATTTTTACCAATAGGTAGTAGACACTGTCTTATTTTTATGTAATTTCCATCAGCACTTTCAGTTTCTGATTCATCTATGATCGGTTCTTGATTTTCTACGATTGATTCTAAATAATCAAATAAATTTTCTATAACTTGTGGGAAAAAAAGCTTAATATTTTGTGATTCAGCATAAACCTTAATATTTGACTGATACAGCTCCATAGCTCTTTCTCCAATATAAATGCAGCTGTACTTTTGATGCTCTGTATCATTTCTTACTTCAATAATAAAACAGTTAGGCCAAATTTCTCTGATTTCTTCTTGTTCAATTTCCTCTAGCTGAGGAAATGCTCTGTTGTTGCATAACTGATTCCAATATGCAAGTAGTATTTTTATTGCTCTTCTTTCTGATACATATTCTGACATCTATAACCTTGATCTTATGATGAACATGAAAAATTTACAGTAAATGTCTTTATTTTTTCTTACTTGTTCTAATTTTTATTTAATTGCAATCTATGTATATTAGCTCTAATGTAATAATGTATTTTTGTATAATGTTTTAAAAGAAGCAATAACTTAACACTTTGATGAGTTGATAGTGAAAAATTATTTAGTCAATTGTTTTAATATACATGAAATATCTCTTTTTTTGTGTGTTTCTAAATTGATTTTCCAATTGTTGAGTTGCAGCTAGTAGATACTTTATGTGACTACAATATATTACTAGCTGATTTATATGGTAACAGGTTTTAGTGAAAAAATTGTTGACTACTGTGAACTTTTCTTAAATTACTTGCAATTGATATATAATAATGGGTTTACTGCCTTTCCACGTTTGCGCATAGCAAAACATAGATATGATTTGTTTTTTTGAGGGTTAGTACTTTTGATATGTCCTATAATTTGACCTTGTGTTACTTTATCACCTATTTTTACATCTATACTATCTAGATAAGAATATGTAGTTGTTGTGTTTTTGTTGTGCTCTATTATTATCATATTGCCATACCACTTTGGTCCTTTACCTACGTATAGTATTTTTCCAGCAGATGATGCTTTAACTTGTTGATCTCCATTAGATTTTATATTAATTCCCTCTTGACAATTCTTATCTTGATTATTTATGGAAAATTTTGACGTTATTATACCTTCTATAGGCATAGTAAAATTGCAGCTTTTATCAATAGCTTTCATTTCTTGATTTACTTTATAAGCGTCTTGGATTGGATGTGATTCTATATTTTCGCCTTTTTTAGCATCATACTTTATGAATTGATATTCATTGGTATCATCTAATTCTTTTTTACCATGAAATTCTTCTCCTCTTAAGAAATAAGGAGCTGGTTTTTGTGTACAACCGAAGCATAATAGGGCAATCAATAGTGTTTTTCTTATTGTCACATGTACCTATGGTATACTGAGTGTTTATTAATACTATTAAATCTAATATATTATTCTGTTGTATGAATTTGGCAATGCAAAATTTATTTTAATTGGTAATTGCTTCTTGAAAGTAATTGTTGTAAAAACTTTTGTGTATTTTTAAAGTGTTTTTTATTAAATTAATTGCTTTAATACTTGTTTACTTATTGATTTGTTGTCAGTTTATCTAGTTATGTGTTGATATTAATTATAGTATAGAAAAATAGTATGATAGTTTGCTATAAGTATGTTTATAGTATTATGATGTGTTTTTATTATAGCTATATGGATTTTAATAATGCAAGATTTAGGATTTAAGTTATTGTCAGTTACTGAGGCTGCAGCTTTAGCATCTTATAAGTATCTTGGTGCAGGAAATGAAAAAGAGGCAGATCGTGTTGCTGTTGATGCTATGCGAAAGTCATTGAATTCATTGAAAATTAATGGGACTGTTGTTATTGGAGAAGGAGAGAGAGACAATGCTCCTATGCTATATATTGGAGAAAAAGTAGGTTCTGGTGGAATTGATGTTGATATTGCCCTTGATCCACTTGAAGGTACTACTATGTGTGCTCATTATAAAAATGGGGCTATGTCTGTTCTTGCAATAGCAAAGAGAGGTGGGTTCTTGAATGCTCCTGATGTTTACATGGAAAAGATTGCTGTAGGTCCTAATGTACCTAGAGATGCAGTATCTCTAAAATATGATATAAAAACAAATTTATATAATTTAGCTGAAGTGAAAAAATGTAAAGTAGATGAATTAGTTGTAACTGTTTTATATAGAGAAAGGCATTTGGAATTAATTAAGAGCATTAGAGAGTGTGGGGCTCATATAAAACTTATAGATGATGGAGATATTTCAGCTGTAGTATCACTGGTGAAAGGTGTTCATGATTTATATGTTGGAATTGGAGGAGCTCCAGAAGGTGTACTTGCAGCATCTGCTTTATTATCAATGGGTGGATACATGGAAGGTAAACTGATCTTTGATACAGAGTATTTGAAGGCAAGAGCAGAAAAATTTGGAATTAAAGATATAAATAAAATTTATTCTATAGAAGAAATGATAAAGTCTGAGGCAATTTTTGTAGCTACTGGGATTACTGATAGTACTTTGGTTCAAGGTATTAGGTGTTCACATAGATCTTTTGTTATGGAGTCTATAATCATTAGGCCAGCTAGTATTATGTATATTAATAATACTATACCTGAAGTATAAGAGTTAGATTATTTTTATAAGTAGCATAGAACTTTGTGTAAATTTATAAAGTTTTTTCTATGGAAAGAACATGTGTAATTATTTTATCCAGATATAAATAAAATTTATTCTATAGAAGAAATGAGTCTGAGGCAATTTTTGTAGCTACTGGTATTACTGATAGTACTTTGGTTCAAGGTATTAGGTGTTCATATAGATCTTTTATTATGGAGTCTATAATCATTAGACCAGCTAGTATTATGTATATTAATGGTACTACTGGAAAATTAGATTGTTTTTAATTATGTATCAAAATGTCTGTTACTTGATGTGTCACATCTTTTTTTAGTAAAAATAAAATGTCATTGAATCATGAGTGTTTTCTTGTTGGTAATATGTAAAGTTTTTCTAGGTGATCTTTTATATTGTGATACATACATAGTGTTTAATTATATTAATGATAGTTAATAATGGAAACATTACACGTACTTAACATGTTGTTATGTGTAGTTTTATTTAATGTTTAAGTAAATCATTTATGAAATCCTTTTACTTTTATAACAGCGTAAATAAATAAGAATATTAGTAATTGCTGCTGGAGTTACTCCAGGTATACGTCTTGCAGAGCCAATAGAAGGTGGCTTTACATACTCTAATTTTTCTTGAATTTCTTTTGATAATCCATAAATCTGTGAAAAATCTATATTGTTTGGAATATGTGTGTTTTCTTCTTCTATAAAGGCTTTTATATCTGCATCTTGTCTTCTGAAATAAGGTGAGTATTTTGCTTCTATTTCTACTTGTTCTGCAATATCTTTATTAAATTCTTTTATTGCATTGCACATTTTTGAGATAATTCCTATATTTATGTTTGGATGACTTAGAAGATCGAAAATGCTCCTTCTTACTCCATCTTGAGATATTGATATATTATGTCTAGCAAGCTGTGCAGGGGTTGTTACAATATTTTTTAAAATATTTGTTAAGGTCTCTATTTCCTGTTTTTTATTCTTTAAAACAGAGTGTCTTTTAGATGATACTACTGATATTTTGTAACCCAATTCTGTTAAACGTAAATCCGCATTGTCAGAGCGTAACCTTAATCTATATTCTGCTCTGGATGTGAAAAGTCTATATGGTTCAGATGTTCCTAATGTAACTAAGTCGTCTATCATCACACCAATATATGCATCACTTCTTTTTAATATAAAAGGCTCATACTTTGAATTGAGAGATAATGCTGCATTAATCCCAGCTATGATTCCTTGTCCAGCTGCTTCCTCATATCCAGTAGTACCATTTATTTGTCCTGCAAAGTATAACCCACTTATTTTTTTTGTCTCAAGAGTATGATATAATTCTCTAGGGTCAATGAAATTATACTCGACACTATAACCACTTCTAATTATGTTGACGTTTTCTAATCCTGGTATAGTCTTTAGCATTTCATATTGTACATCAAGTGGAGATGAAGTAGTGATCCCGTTAGGATAGATAATCTCAGAATTTAGGCCTTCTGGTTCTAAGAATACTTGATGGCTATTGCGTTCTGAAAATCTTCTTACTTTTTCTTCTATTGAAGGACAGTATCTAGGAGCTTTTATGTCTTTTAATAAATTACTTGCTGCTGCTCTATGTAAGTTATTTTTTATTACTTCATGGGTTTTAGTATTAGTTGCAGTTAAATAGCATGAAATTTGTGGTAGATCTATTGATTGTGACATATAAGAAAAAGGTGATGGGTTAATATCCCCCTTTTGCTCTAGTAATCCTGAAAAATTTATACTATTTATATCAAGTCTTGGTGGTGTGCCAGTGCGTAAACGACCTAATTTAAAATGGTATTTTTCCAATGTTTTTGCTAAGCCAATAGAAGGTTGTTCTCCGAATCTACCTGCTGGAGTAGCATAACTTCCTATGTGGATAGTTCCTTGTAAAAATGTACCAGTAGTTAATATTAGTTTTTTTGTATATATAGCTTGTTGATCAGATGTAATGACAGCTTCGATACTGGATTGTCCATTCTCTTCTGTTACCAAAAAATCTTCTACTGATGCTTCTAACACTGTTAAATTTGGATAGTTTAGTATGATATCCTGCATAGTGTCTTTGTATATTTTTCTGTCTGCTTGTGCTCTTGGTCCCCATACTGCTGGTCCTTTGCTCCTATTTAATATATTGGAATTGATACTAGCCTTATCTATTACTTTTCCCATCAAACCATCCAAGGCATCGACTTCTCTAACTACAGTGCCTTTTGCAATTCCTCCAATAGCTGGGTTACATGACATTTCTCCAATTGTTGATATGGAATGTGTAATTAACAAGGTCTTTGCACCAATGCGAGCTGCAGCTGCAGCTGCTTCACACCCTGCATGACCTCCTCCTATAACTACTACATCATAATGATTCATACAAGCAGTGTAATAATATGTTGAACAACTAAGGTTAATGGTAGTGATTTTGTTAAAATTGTCAACAAAGTTACACTATTAGTTATAAATTAGTAAAGATAGTAAGAGGTATCTCTTTAATACATAGTGTAGTATTATTGGCTTATATTTTTCTTGTCTTATATTCTTAATGTATACTGAGTAAATAAGTTTTTTACTGATGTAATAGTGTGATGTCATTTATGCTTGGAGCATTGTTTTGTGTTTTGTTAAGTTGTGCTCAGGTATATTGATTCATCTAAAGTATGTATAGATATATTTGTTTGTATAAGGTTTATTATATACATATTGTTTTAGTAGATTAATATGGGTTGATTATATAAGAGTAGATCAATGTAAATAAGTTTTTTACTGATGTAATAGTGTGATGTCATTTATGCTTGGAGCATTGTTTTGTGTTTTGTTAAGTTGTGCTCAGATATATTGATTCATTTAAAGTATGTATAGATATATTTGTTTGTATAAGGTTTATTATATACATATTGTTTTAGTAGATTAATATGGGTTGATTATATAAGAGTAGATCAATGTAAATAAGCTTAATATCAATGTGATTGATGGATATTATTGTTATATCTGATGTTTATAGGATTGTTGATATCATTTATAATAAATCAGGTTTAAGTATTTACTTTTTATGTTAAGTTAGTGGTTTGTATATTTTTATAAAGAGATGAAAGTAATTGTATTATCTGGATATGGGTTAAATTGTGAGGAAGAAACCCTATTTGCTTTTGCTAAGGCTGGGGAATTATTGTCATGTGATGTGCAAGGGAAAATAGTACATATTAATGAAGTAATATCATATCCTAAATTATTAAAAAATTATAATATACTTGTGATTCCTGGAGGTTTTTCCTATGGTGATGATACTGGTGCTGGAAATGCATTTGCATTAAGAATTTTTAATAATTTGAGAGAGGAAATATCAGAATTTCTAACTGGTGATAAGTTAGTAATGGGTATATGTAATGGGTGTCAAATACTGATGAGATTGATATCAGATTTCTCACCTATTACCCTTTTAAGTAATTCTATTCAACAATATCAGTGTAGATGGGTAAAAGTGAAAGTAAATCCGTCAAGTAATTCGCTATGGTTAGAAGGATTAAGTGAACTATATATTCCAGTTGCACATGGAGAGGGGAGGTTTTTTGTAGAAAGTGATTCTGTAATTTCCTCTATTGAGAAGAATATTGCATTGAGGTATGTTACAAGTACGGGTAATTATGCCAATCAAGAATTTCCTTATAACCCCAATGGTTCAGTTGCTGATATTGCTGCACTTTCTGATAATAGTGGGAGAGTGTTAGCTATGATGCCACATCCAGAAAGAGTGATATTTTTTACACAGCAGGATAATTGGACGCAGGTGAAAGAACAATGTTTGAGATCTAATATTGCTTATCCTACTTATGGGGATGGCATGAAAATTTTTTGCAATGCTGTGAGATATTTTTGTGAATTGTAAAATAATGTGAAAAAAATTTGTAAATTTTAATATTATTGAGTTTTATTAGATTTACAATTTGTAAGATATTTTCTCTATGTTTAGGTGCTGCACAATATGAGTCTGGTAAACTTTCATGGGATTAATGGATGCGTTTTCTTTAACTAGAGATGTGAGAAATTTTTTGAATGTTGTGAAATATTCTTGCGAATTGTAAAATAATGTAAGGAGAATTTTATAAGTTTTAATATTATTAAGTTGCATTGAGTTTATGATTTGTATTGTTTTAAGTTATTGTTCTCTATGTTGTATACTATAATAATTAGTTATATGAGTTGTGATAAATGCATCATAAGCTGTGAGTAGGTATATCATAAATATTCATACATTTGTTGATTTTAATTAATTATCTTTTTAGAAGTGTTTTTATCTAGATAATTCAATATTTGTGAGAACGGCATTGAGAAGTGTGATAACTTGGCTCAAGGTGTATTGTATTCTTGAGTTAAAAGATTGTTAAGAAAATTCACTGATGGTGAATTTCTGTATTTTAAATATGTAAATTATTATAGTAGGTTATGAGTTTTAAAGCTATAGTGAGCATTAGATGTAACAATTATATGGTCTATTAGTGTTATTCCTACGTCATTACATGCTCTAACAAGTTGGTTGGTAATTTCAATGTCTTCTTTAGAAGGCTTAGCATCTCCACTTGGATGATTGTGAGCAATGACAATAGATGTAGCTCCTAGAAATAAAGATTTCTTTATTACTTCTCTTATATAGAGAGGAGTTTGGTTGACAGTGCCTACATCCTGAGTTTCATCTGCAAGAAGTTTGTATTTTGTATTTAGATATAATATGTGAAAATTTTCTATACTGCCATTACCTATCTTTATTCTGAGATATTCTATTAATTTTTGCCATTGGTTTATAATTGTTCCATTATCAATATTCCCACGCAAAATTCTATCTAGTGTTTCTCTAATACAAAAAATTGCTGATACTGAAACTTCTCCTATACCAGATACTTCTTTTAATTGGTTAAAGTCAGCGAAAAAGACTTTTGCGAAAGTACCAAAATGTTTAATTAGTCTTTTGGCGATAGGTTTTACATCTTTTCTTGGGTGTGCAGAGCATAATATTAATTCTAGAATTTCGTAATCCAATAGCCCTTTTTTTCCTCCAGATAGCAATTTTTGTCTTAATCTTTTTCTATGTCCAGCTTGTTGTTTTTTATGTTCATCCTTAATGTTCATGAACTTGTTTAAAGAATTAACTATTTAAATATCGTGGTGTTTTAAGTATCAAGTCAATTAATTTTTTATGTATTATACAAAATGTTGCAAAATTGATATAATAAACTTTGCTATGATTGTATAAAGTTCTAAGCTTGTGAAAATTTGTGTAATATGTTTTATAAAATTATTAGTTGATACTTGAAATTAGATTTCTTGATATTATATATGATCTTAGCTAGTAGTATCTAATGCTACTGATAATTTATTTTTTACAGAGGGTAGTGTATGAATCTAAGTATGTTACATGACAATGTGTTGATTGAGGCTTTGGAGGATAGTAATAGTAGTTCTCCTATACAGCTTCCTGATTCAGCAAAGAAAAAACCTACTAAAGGGAAAGTTGTAGCTGTTGGCCCAGGTCTATACAATAATAATGGTAACATTATTCCTATGGCTATTAAAGTAGGTGATGTAATTCTTTACCGCCAGTGGGCTGGCAATGAAATTGAATTCTATGATAAAAAATATATAGTTATGAAAGAAAGCGATATAATTGCAAAGGAAGCATAGTTATTACGTCGATTTTTTAATCATGCTATACATGTATTTTTTTGTAATAGCCTAAGTATAAGTAGTTTTAGTTAATTTTTTATTAAACGGAGATTAAATGACATGGCAAATGTAGTTGTAACTGGTGAACAACTCGATAAATCGATTAGAGAAGTTGTTCGTATTTTAGAAGATGCTGTAGGATGTACGGCTGGACCTAAAGGACTTACTGTAGCTATTAGTAAATCTTATGGGGCTCCAGAGATTACAAAAGATGGATATAAAGTTATTAAAAGTATAAAGCCAGAGGATCCATTGGCTCTTGCTATTGCTAATATAATTACTCAAAGTGCTTCTCAATGTAATGATAAAGTTGGTGATGGAACAACTACATGTTCTATTTTAACTGCAAAAGTTATAGAAGAAGTATCTAAAGCTAAAGCTGCTGGGGCAGATATTGTATGTATTAAAGAAGGTGTATTGAAAGCTAAAGAAGCTGTGCTAGAAGCATTAATGTCTATGAAGCGTGAAATATTATCTGAAGAGGAAATTGCTCAAGTTGCTACTATTTCAGCTAATGGAGATAAGAACATAGGTAGTAAAATTGCCCAATGTGTTCAAGAAGTTGGTAAAGATGGAGTTATTACAGTTGAAGAAAGCAAAGGCTTCAAAGAACTGGATGTTGAAAAAACTGATGGTATGCAGTTTGATCGTGGTTATCTTTCTCCTTATTTTGTAACTAACTCAGAGAAGATGTTAGTGGAATTTGAAAATCCTTATATCTTACTAACAGAGAAAAAACTTAATATAATACAACCTATATTACCAATTTTAGAAAATGTGGCTAGATCAGGAAGACCTCTTTTAATTATTGCAGAAGATGTAGAAGGTGAAGCTCTTAGTACTCTTGTTTTGAATAAATTGCGTGGTGGATTACATGTAGCAGCAGTTAAAGCACCAGGGTTTGGTGATAGAAGAAAAGATATGTTGGGTGATATTGCTATTTTAACTGGAGCTAAGCATGTAATAAGTGATGATCTTGCAATAAAGATGGAAGATTTAACTTTAGCTGAATTAGGTACTGCTAAAAATATACGTATTACAAAAGATACTACTACTATTATTGGTAGTGTAGATAATAGTTCTACTAATGTACAAAGTAGAATTAATCAGATTAAAATGCAAATTGAAGCTTCTACTTCAGATTATGACAAAGAAAAGTTAAGAGAACGTTTGGCTAAGCTATCAGGTGGTGTTGCTGTCTTAAAGGTTGGTGGGTCTAGTGAGGTTGAAGTTAAAGAGCGTAAAGACCGTGTTGAAGATGCTTTGCATGCAACTAGAGCTGCTGTTGAAGAAGGTGTTGTGCCAGGAGGTGGTGCTGCGTTGTTATATACATTGTCAGTTCTTGAAAATTTGAAAAGCAGAAACGATGATGAACAATTAGGTATTAATATTGTAAAGCGTGCTTTACAGGCTCCTATTAAACGTATCATTAAAAACTCTGGATCAGAGAATGCACCATGTGTTATTGCTCATTTGTTAAAACAAAATGATAAGCAGCTTATTTTTAATGTTGATACAATGAATTTTGCAAATGCTTTTACTTCTGGGGTTATTGATCCACTTAAGGTAGTTCGTATAGCATTTGATTTTGCTGTATCCCTTGCAGCAGTATTTATGACTCTAAATGCTATTGTAGTGGATGTTCCATCTAAAGAGGATACTAATGCTGGTGCTGGAGGAATGGGAGGCATGGGAGGTATGGGAGGATTCTAAAGTAATCTTTCATATACTAATGAGGGGAAAGTTTTTTAGACTTTTACCCCTCTCATTCTTTTTACATTTTCTTCATATACCTAGTTATGTGGTAGTAAAAAACCTGCTATAGTAAATGTAGTGATTTATATAATAGTTATGAGTACTATTTATTTTGGCTTAATTAATTAAATTTGTTATCTTATAATTGTGTTTATGTCCTTGTTTTACATTATATTATAAAATTGTAATGCATTTCTATTTTTTAATTCATTGCTGTGGAATAGATAATCAGTAGTAATTGTTTTTATCAATTTATATGTTGGTAAATAAATATCATTAAAAAATAGGATAATTTTTAGTTGTGTATTTTCTATACTCATGCTTGTAAGTACTAAAATAGTTTGGCTATATAAAGCACTGGTTTTGATGCTAGTTTGTCTTTGTATTCTTGTTTACGTTATGTAAAGTTGTAAAGCATGTATATATATTTTTTTTAATTCATTGTTGTAGAGTAGATAATCAGTAGTAATTGTTTTTGTCAATTTGTATGTTGATAAATAAATATCATTAAAAAATAGGATAATTTTTAGTTGTGAATTTTCTATGCTTACACTTGTAAGCTAAAAACAGCTTGGATATATAAAGGCACTAGTTTTGGTTTGTCTTGATTGTTATAAAGTAAATTACAATTATAGATTTTTAATTTTATGTTATATATATCAAACTTGATTTGGCGAGATAAATATTTATCTTAATTATTATAAAGTGTGCTACATGTAATTTTGGAAGATAAAAATACTAGCACTCATCTTCTGGTCCTAGTTTATAAATTTGTCCTGTTACATTACATTGGTTAGATGATAATTCGATGAATTTATCAGTAAAATTTTCTGGGAGTGCTGATTGCGCAACTTCTTTTATTGGGAGGGCTTGAGCATATATATCACTATACATTAGGGACGGATATACCATATTGACACATAATTTGCTGTGCTTTGTTTCTGTAGCATATATTTTTAACATTGTTTCTAAGGCAGATTTACTAGATGCATATGGGCTCCAATATGGATATCTGGATGGTGATTGTGTGACTTCAGAAGTAACAGCAACTACCCTGCCAGCTGAAGAAAGTTTTAGTAGTGGGTCGAAATATTTTATTAAATGCCAATTAGCTATAAAATTTATGTCCATTACCCTTTTCCATGTATCATATTCGTAGTCTTGTGTAGGACTAAGATCACCTACTACAGCTGCGTTTAATATTAATATATCTATGCTTTTAAACTTGCTGCTTATGGACATTGCAAAATCTTTTATTGTATCACAATCCTGTAGGTCAACTGATGCTAACATTGCATCACCTCCTGACTCTTTTATAGAATCATATACAGCATTTAATTTATTAATATTTTTAGCTACTAAAATAAGGCAAGCTCCTTCCTTAGCAAATCTTTTTGCAATAACTGATCCCACATTTCCAGAGGCACCTGTAATTATTGCTACTTTACCTGCTAATTGTTTCTCCATACAATACCCTATTGTTTTTTGATATTCAGATAATAAGCAGTATCGACTGAGTTGGCAAGTAAAACAATGGAACGCATGAATATCGGGTGTCAGGTTGCTACTTAACTAAGAGATCTGATTAGTTTTTTATTATGGTAGTATGTATAATTTATGATTATATGTTATAAAATTATTTGCTACGTTGTTGTTATTAACTATACATTGAGTGATTGTTTACATTAAAAAGGTAAGTTTACTACTAAGGTTTATGTTGTGTGTATTAGTATATAATTATTAATAAAGATATCTTTTAGTAGTAAAATTAATTTAAGTATATCTTTAATTTTTGTAAACAATGTTTATATGTTAACTTAGATCATTCATGTCAGGCTAATTATGGATCTCAATAAATTTACTGATATATCGAAGAATTTGATAATGCAGGCACAAACTGCAGCAATTGCGTCAGGGCATCAGTCGTTACTGCCAGAACATTTACTTAAAGTAATGTTAGATGATAAAGATGAACTTGTTGAGCTATTGCTAACTTCATGCGGGTGTGATATTAATAAAATATATAATGATGTAAAACTCTCCCTAAATAGATTACCTGTTATAAGTGGGAGCGGCAGTGGTCATATACATTTATCAAAAGAAATGGCTCAAGTTTTAGAGGAAGCTATTAGTCTTGCAAAAAGGAATCAGGATACTTATGTAACTGTTGAGCGATTATTACAAGCTCTTGCGATAGTCAAAGATACTAATGCTTACAAGATATTACTTGCACATGGAATGACGCCTGTTAAATTAGAATCACTCATATTTAATATGCGTAATGGATCCAAAGCTGATACTGTTAATTCTGAGCAGAAATTCAATGCTCTAAAAAAGTATGCTAAAGATATTACTGAATCTGCTATGGCTGGAAAACTTGATCCAGTTATTGGAAGGGATGAAGAGATTAGACGTACAATGCAAGTTTTATCACGCAGAACAAAAAATAATCCTGTGTTAATTGGAGAACCTGGGGTTGGTAAGACAGCAATTATTGAAGGTTTAGCACAGCGTGTTGTAGTAGGTGATGTTCCTGTTAGTTTAAGATATACAAAAATAATGGCGTTAGATCTTGGAATGCTTGTTGCTGGCACTAAGTATAGAGGAGAATTTGAGGAAAGGTTAAAATCTGTAATTAATGAAATAATAGCATCTAATGGTACTATTATATTGTTTATTGATGAATTACATACATTAGTTGGGGCGGGTGCTACAGATGGAGCAATGGATGCATCAAATCTGTTAAAACCAGCTTTAGCAAGGGGTGAAATACATTGTATAGGAGCAACGACATTAGATGAGTATAGGCAGCATATAGAAAAAGATGCAGCATTGGCCAGAAGGTTTCAGCCTGTATTCGTTTCTGAATCTACTGTTAATGACACTATATCTATTTTACGTGGGCTGAAAGAAAAATATGAGGTACATCACGGTATTAGAATTGTGGATAGTGCAATTATTGCAGCTTCAACTTTATCGAATCGTTATATTACAGATAGATTCTTGCCAGATAAGGCTATAGATTTGATTGATGAAGCAGCAAGTCGTGTAAGAATAGAAATTGATAGCAAACCTGAAGTAATTGATGAATTAGATAGAAGAATTATTCAGTTGAAAATTGAGGCTGGAGTTTTAGAGAAGGAAAATACTGAATCCTCAAAACAGCGCTTGGTGCAATTAAGTAAAGAATTGGATAAGTTGAGTATTCAAGCAACGGAATTAAATAGTAAGTGGCAAGCCGAAAAAGTAAAAATATCGAGGATGCAAGAATGTGCAGAAAAATTGGATAACGCAAGAAATGATTTAGAAAAAGCTCAGAGGTCTGGTAATTTGGATAGAGCTGGTGAATTAATGTATGGAATTATCCCAGAGCTTGAAAAAGAATTAGCAAAATGTGAAAAGCCTAGTAGTAACATGTTAAAGAGAGAAGTTACTGAAAGTGATATAGCAAGTATTGTATCGCGATGGACAGGCATTCCTATTGAAAACATGATGAGTAATGAGAAGGAAAAATTACTGCAGATGGAAAAAGAACTAGGGAAAACGGTCATTGGGCAAGAAAGTGCTATTAAAGCAGTAAGTGATGCTGTTAGAAGATCGCGTGCAGGGGTACAAGATGCTAATAAACCATTAGGATCTTTTTTGTTTCTTGGACCTACTGGAGTAGGAAAAACGGAGTTAGTTAAGACATTGGCTGAATTTTTATTTTGTGATAGGTCTGCCCTTTTAAGATTTGATATGTCAGAATTTATGGAAAAACATGCTGTATCTCGGTTAATAGGTGCTCCTCCAGGGTATGTAGGATATGATCAAGGAGGTATGTTAGCTGAAGCTGTCAGAAGGAGACCTTATCAAGTAATACTTTTTGATGAAATAGAGAAAGCACATGGAGATATTTTTAATATTTTATTGCAGGTGTTAGATGAAGGACGATTAACCGATAATCATGGAAAGTTAGTTGATTTTCGTAATACAATATTGGTTCTAACATCAAACTTAGGACAGGAAATATTAATTAATAATAAAGAGGATGTGGATAAGGAATCGGTAAAAAAATCTATAACTAATGTACTACAACATCATTTTCGTCCAGAGTTTTTAAATAGACTAGATGAAATTATTGTATTTCATAGATTAGCTAAGGAGCATATAGAGAAGATTATAGATATACAATTTTCACTATTGCAAAAAATTATTGCTCAAAAGAAGTTAAAGATTAGTTTGTCTTCAGAAGCAAAATTGTGGTTAATGGATAATGGCTATGATCCTTTATACGGAGCTAGGCCTTTAAAGAGGTTAATACAACAAAGGATACAAAATAATTTAGCGAAATTAATTCTTGCGAATCAAATTAATGAAGGAGATAGACTTGAAGTAGTTTTGTTAAATGATGATTTAGTTATTAATAAGCTTATAGATAATGAACAATGAATAAATGTTCGCTATAAGAATTTTTATTTTTTGCTGTGGTATTGAATTCATTTTTTACAAATAACAGGTGATTTGTAAAATGTTGTTAGCTTATGTGTAATTATATCAGTAATAAGTATTTAGAAAGTGATTTCTAGGATACAGTTTTGTATGTAATATGGAGTATTGCTGTTTTTACAAATAGTTAAGAATTTATTAAGTATAGATGATTTATATGGTTATAAATGGTTGAGTATTTAAAAAGTGAATTCTTAAATTAATCTATTTATGAAAAAAATTGTAATGTGTCCGCATTTCTTGTAACTGTGTGTTAAGTTTATAGGCTGTGACTGTAATAGATTGGGGAGTATTATCTGAATTTGTAGTTTGTTAATACCATTAAGATATACGAGCAACACCCCTAAATGGGGTGTTGGTATAATAGTAATATAAGGAAGTGTTGTTATCTGTAGGACTTATATGGGTTTTTATCCTCAATTGTAAGGTTAAAATAATAAGTTTTTATTCCAAGTGTATTTTTAGTATACCGTGCTACTAATAAATCTTGTAAGTTAGGATCTATATTTTTAAATTGATTGTCTACTGAGTTGTCATATTCTGGAAAAAACATTGTTGTATTAAAATCAGGAGATTCTGAATTTTGCAGCATGAAGTGTATACGAGGAACTTTATTGTTGTTATTAGTACCTGGGATTATTGTTATAAAACTGTAGTTTCCTAAGTTATCAGTTACTGATTTTCCTGATCCAATAAATTGGTAATCATGCATATCTAACTTCTCTGGGATAAGCTCTGATTTGTGGTCATAATCTTGGCTGTCTTGATATATTCCATATGCATTAGTGTGCCAGATAAATACATTAACATTTGCTATAGGTATGCAATTTGTGTCAGTGATTTTGCCAATAATATATATCAATTCTCCATTGGCTGATAATGGACTACTCATCTTGTGTCGTAAATTATTTGATAACGAAAATTTACTTGGTTTATTGCTTAGGTCGTAGACTTCAGGAGTTTTTTGACATTTAATAAGTATTGGCTCAGTTGCCATTGCACTATGTGTACATATTATACTTGTGAATAAACATAATAATAATTTTGCGAAATAGTTCATCTTATTACCATAATTTAAATACTTTTAGTCATAAACAAGATTAATATTTGATCATGATTTAACTTAATTTTACTTTACAGCTATCATGTTATCCTAATAATTTCTTGTTGCAGCAATATTATAAATGCTAATTATTGTAATTTTAAAAAACTTTTATGTGATTATTTATGACGATAAGTTAATAGGACATGTTCTATTTAATGTTATGAACTTATAGTTTTGTGCTGAATTTGTATAACATGATATTTCATACCTCATATGGAAATAATGCTTTTTTATATATAGAAGTTATGCTGTACCTAATAAGATATAATGATTGGTATCATGTTAAGATTTTACTTGAAAAATTTGTGAAAAGAGTTAGAGTGATGCATATATTGATAAATGCCAATTTAGGATAATCATATGATAGATATATCATTTTCAAGTTTGATGCCAGGAGTGTCTTTGTTCTTAAAAACAACAGCAATAGTTGTAGGTATTTTTGAAGGTAGTAATCACTTAGAGGACTACAATGCTTTGGCTGGTCATAGTGAAGAAATCATGAAAGTGGTAGAAGGTTATAAATCTTTTAATGGTAAATTTGCAGAAGTATTGCCAATTGTTGGATTAGGTGAAGGGTATCCTATAGTAATAGTAGTAGGATTAGGTAAAGCTGAAGAGTTTGATGAAAACAAGTCTTTAAAAATTGGTGGTATCATATATTCTGAACTTAATAAAATGAAAATATCAGAAGCTTCAATTATCAACAGTAATGATAGTGATATTATGGCTAATATTGCTTATGGAGCATTTCTGCGCAGTTTTAAATTTGATAAATATTTTGTGCAGAAAAAAGATGATCATGCAACTTATGTGCGTAAGTTAGAATTCTTTTCAAAGAGTAATTCGCAAAAAACAGCTTCTTTATTTGATACTTTAAAGGCTGAGGGTGAATCGGTGTTTTTAGCTCGTTCTTTTGTATCAGAGCCTCCCAATGTTCTTTACCCAGAAATCTATGCTCAGATGATATATGAAGAATTGAGTAAAGTAGATGTTAAAGTTGAAATATTTGATGAAGATTACATGAAATCAAATCAGATGATGGCACTTCTGGGTGTTGGTCAAGGTAGCGCTAAGAAGTCTAGGCTTGTAGTGATGAGATGGAATGGAGGAAAAGAAACAGACAAACCTATAGCATTTGTTGGAAAAGGAGTGACTTTTGATACTGGTGGAATATCTTTAAAGCCTTCTAAAGGTATGTGGGATATGAAGTATGATATGGCTGGTTCTGCTTCTGTTGTAGGTATTATGCGTACTCTTGCGGCGAGAAAGGCAAAGGTTAATGCTGTAGGGGTGGTAGGATTAGTTGAAAATGCTATAGGGGGAAATGCACAGAGGCCAAGTGATATTGTAACTTCAATGTCTGGACAGACTATTGAGGTGTTAAATACTGATGCAGAAGGTAGATTAGTTTTAGCTGATGCTCTATGGTATACTCAAAAAATGTTTGCCCCAAAATTAATGATAGATTTAGCAACTTTAACTGGTGCAGTAGTTGTAGCGTTAGGGAATAATCAATATGGTGGGGTTTTTTCAAATGATGATGCTATTGCAAGTCAATTAATTGTTGCTGGTAATGAATCTGGTGAGAAATTATGGAGATTACCTTTAGATGATGCATATGATAACCTTATAAATTCTTCAGTTGCTGACATGCAGAATATTTCAACAAAAGGATATGGTGCAGATAGTATTACTGCTGCGCAGTTTCTACAAAGATTTGTAAATAAAACCCCTTGGGCACATCTGGATATTGCTGGTATGGCATGGGACAATGAAGGTAATGAGATATGTCCTAAGGGTGCAACTGGATTTGGTATAAGATTACTAAATAGGTTAATATTAAAATACTATGAGGCTCATTAAGGTATTGTAGTAGTGCATTTATAGCAAAGTGTCTGGGAGGTTAATATTTTGCCATTGAATTATGGTCTTGTATTAGGTTTTATAGGGTGTTATATCAGTTTAGTGTTTAGATAAAACTTGATTTATTTTTAATACTATTTATACGTGATTAATATATGGGTAGCTTAATTATATGGTACCACTTAAGTTAGGTATTTTGATTTCAGGAAGGGGTTCTAATATGCAAGCATTAATTAATGCTTGTGCTCGAGATGATTTTCCTGCAGAGGTGTCTTGTGTGATTTCTAATAACCCTGATGCAAATGGATTATTGATTGCACAAAAAAGTAATGTTAAAACTTTCGTACTTCAAGGACGTCCATTGGATTTTGATGTTGTTGATAGTATACTTAAGGAGTATCAAGTAGATTTAGTATGCCTTGCAGGATTCATGAGTATTGTGCCTGAAAGCTTTATTAATCGATGGTTCCATAAAGTCATTAATATACATCCTTCTCTTTTGCCATCTTTTAAGGGGCTGAATGCGCAGTCTCAAGCATTGAAGGCTGGGGTTAAGATAGCAGGATGTACTGTGCATTATGTATACCCAGAAGTTGATGGTGGGCCTATTATTATGCAGGCAGCAGTTCCTGTTTTTTCATCAGATAGTGTTACAGACCTTTCCGATAGAATCTTAAAAATGGAACATCTTTGCTACCCTAAAGCTGTGGAATTGATTGCATTAAATCAACTTCAGCTTAATGAGAATTTGGCGACGTCAATGGAATTGTTACATATGTTTTACAATGAGACTATCTAGTTTCTCTTATATGGTAATGCAAGGTCTTGGTTATATTTGTATATGTTTTTTTATTTTACTCATAGTAAGTTTGTAATGGTGTATACAATTACGCCTAGTTTATGTAAGATTTTTTAGTAGCATGGCATTTTCATTTTGTTTACTCTAAGTTTTACAGTTAATTTGACATTAATTCTACTTACTATATCTGTATTTTCGTTTTTATTATATTATAATTGTCTTTTATTATTAAGGATACAATACTGTAGAAGTTTTTCTTGGTGCGTATTAAATTTATGTCATGCAGTTTAATAGAATGGAAGATAGAATCTTCACAAGTAGATTATCAAGAGGCAGTTTGCTTTATGCAGCAGAGGGTAGAGGGTATTTTTAATGGCTTGCAAAAAGAATTGGTATGGCTGCTAGAACATCCTCCATTGTATACTGCTGGTACTGGGGCTAAGATTGAAGATTTACTAGTTAATCATTTATTCCCTGTATATGCTACGAATAGAGGTGGTAAATATACTTATCATGGTCCTGGGCAAAGGATTGCTTATATTATGCTAAATTTAAAAATTAGAAATAAGTGTAATGTTAGACTGTATGTTGAGACTTTAGGCAATTGGATTGTTGAAACTTTAAATCATTTTTCAGTAAAATCGTATTTTAATCCTGACTTGATAGGGGTATGGGTAACTCATGGTGGTACTGAAAAAAAAATTGCTGCATTTGGAATCAGAATAAGAAGATGGATAACTTATCATGGAGTATCTGTAAATGTTTACACAGATCTTTCTCATTATTCAGGTATAGTACCATGTGGTATAAAAGATTATAGTATTACTTCTCTTGAGCAATTAGGAGTTGATATTTCTTATGAAGAATTTGATATTGTGCTAAAGAAGAAATTTTATGAAATTTTTTCTAATTTTAATTAATAGAGAATGATAAAATATCGTATTACATGTCTTTAATTACTTTATTGCTCATATTTAATAATTACTTATGATAAAGTATGATTGTTATTTATAAGTGTGGAAAAAATTTCTGTATAAATACATTAGATTTAATGCATCTTTTTTGTATTGAAGGTACTATATAAATGTTCTATGGAAATTTGTTATTTTGTGTGAATTAATAATTATACTAGTTTTTATATGAAGGGTAATAAAATAGATAATCCTTTAGTTTTTGTTGGATAAAGTAATTCTATGTAAATGCAAATTGAATTAAATTGATAGATTTTTTTAAATTGAGTAGTATTATTAAGTGTTTTATGTAAATTAGTAATAACAGTAATTTAATGCAAGAAGTAATAAATATTTAAGCAAGTAGTAACTTAAGTTATAATTTCTGCTCTATAAATAGTTTTACCAGATACTATAGTCCTTAAAACTTTACCTTTTACCTTTCGGTTATGGAAAGGGGAGTTTTTTGATTTACTTGCAAATTTTGATGTATCGATTATCCATCTATGATCTAGGTCTAATATGATTAAATCTGCAGCATAGCCTTTTTTTATACGTCCTCTTGGTACTTTTATGATATCGGCTGGTTTATATGTCAGTGTTGCAAGTAAATCTATTAAAGGCATAGTACCATTATGATATAGTTCTAAAGAAATTGGAAGCATTGTTTCGAGTCCAACTGTGCCAAAAGCAGCTGTATCTAATGGTAGTTCCTTAGAATTTATATCATGTGGAGCATGATCTGTTGCTATACAATCTATTATGCCATTTTTTAATCCTTCTATCATACTAAGGCGATCACTTTCAGTTCGTAAAGGAGGGTTTATCTTTGCAAGACTACCATGTGTTATAATCTCTTTTTCAGTTAAAGTTAAGTGATGGGGAGTTACTTCACAAGTAACCTTTAATCCTTGACTTTTTGCTTGTTTTATTATGTTTAGAGAATCTTTAGATGAAACATGTAAAATGTGATAATGTACATTTTTAATGTTTTTCATTAAAGCAATATCGCGATTTACTATTATGGATTCTGAAATATCAGGTATACCTTTCAATCCTAGTTCGTACGATACTGTTCCTTCGTTAATGCACCCATTATTGGATATATCTAAGTCTTCTGCGTGTTGGGCTACGACGGTATCTAACATGCTTGAGTAAGTTAGTGCTTGTTGCATTATCAAAGAATTCATCACTGGCATGCCATCATCAGTAAACCCAACTGCTCCTGCTTCTTTTAGTAAAGCCATGTCAGATAATGAGTTATCTGGTTTTGTTATAGAACCATAAAATTCTATATTAACATAAGCACTTTCTAAAGCTCTCATTTTAATGTATTTTGCAACGATGACGCTGCTAATAGTAGGGATGGTATTGGGTTGACAAACTACAGTCGTTACGCCCCCAGCTGCGGCAGATTTGCTTCCTGTGTTGATATTTTCTTTATGTTCTTGTCCTGGTTCACGGAAATGCACATGGATATCGATTAAACCTGGCATCAATATATTATTATTACAATCTATGACTTCATCTACAGTACTTGGTATGCCATTAGCAAACAGATCAGGACCAAAATCAATGACCTTATCTCCCTTGGTAAGTAATGAACCTCTTATATCTAATTTAGATTCTGGATCAATAATTCTTGCATTAATATAGGCAACAGTAAAATCTGCATGCTGCCCACTACCTAACAATTCCCAAGATTGTTTATACATGTTTCAAGTGCCTAGAAAATCAATAAATGAGTAATCCATATAAATACAATAATTATATATGTAAGTTGTTGAATAGTCAATATTTATATATAGCATATGTAGTACTATAAATTGTATTTTCTTTAATAATAGAACAAGATATCAGGGATACTTATAGAGAATTTTCACCTTTGCTACAAGTAAAAGATGTATTATAGATTAATGCTTCATATATGACTAAAGAACAGGTATTTTTATATATCAAAGAAAAAATAAAAACCTATTATATATATGAAAAATCTCACGTGTTATTGTGTGGTTTTTTTAATTTTGGATTCTATTGATTTACTTAACTCATACATAATCTTGACCATTATTATGTTCTAAGAAAACTGTCATAAAATCCATTTATTAAAATATTAATTTAGAGCGGAATCATACATGTAATATATTAAAATGTCAATATGAGAAAGTTAATAAATTAACTAATTAATTGCTCTCCAGACATAATATAGTGTTGTATTAATTTTTTTACTGATATTATGTGAACTTTGAAGTTCTGAATTTTAGTAATTTCTTTTCTAATATTCTAGTTTAATCTAATTGTACTGTAGTTCCAGATTTTTGGAACTACTTGATGATGGTTTTTCTTATTCTTTATTAGCTAGAAAATTTATGATTTGCTTTGTAATTAATTGACCTATCTCTTTTTTAGACATTATAGGAAATTCTTGATAATGATCTTTAGTAATAATGGTAATTTTGTTATAGTCATTTCCCATAACTTGTTCATTGTTAATGATTGTTGTATTACTGATAATCCAATCACATTGTTTTTTTTTTAGTTTGATTTTTGCATTTTCTATGACATTTTCTGACTCTAATGAAAATCCAATTACCAGTTTTGGTCTTTTTTTATGAGTACTTATACAATGAACAATATCTGGATTATTAGTGATTCCAATATTTGTAATTTCATGTTTTTTTATTTTTCTAGTAAAATATGTAGGACACCAATCAGTTACTGCTGCTGTAAAAATTGCAATATCTACTGGTAGTAATTTTATGCAGGTTTGTAACATTTCATTGCAATTTTTTACATGAAATATATTTTGTATGCTATGGTTGTGAATAGTAACTGGACCAGATACTAAATTTACTTTCCAACCAATTTTATTCATGTACTCTGCAATTGCATATCCTTGTTTTCCAGATGCACTATTAGTAATGTATCTGATTGGATCGATTGATTCTTGTGTTGGTCCAGCTGTTATTAAGACATTAACCATAAGATACTGAAATATTTAAACATTCATTTTAGTACGAAATTACAATAATTCACAATAGTTTATTCAGTAATTGTATGTTCCTATTTATTAGTTAAACTGTTCTTGAATATTTTTGATGAAATAGTTGATTTTTGTATTGGCATGGTTGTTATTAGAATTACCGTTCAGTGTAGATAGAGCATTATGGCCAATTTAATGTTTATTGATGGTATAGAAGACATTAATAAAGTAGAGCAATGTAATTAGTGGTGGCTACAGCGCTGAAATTCTTGTGTAATGTTATACATAATTGTGTGGTTGTTAGTGGACATACATATAAAACTTTATTATATAATAGTAGCATGTTGGTTGGAGATTCAGGAGAATATGAGAAAAGAAAGAGATAGTTTGGGGGAAATAGATGTTCCTGCATGTCATTATTGGGGAGCACAAACACAGCGTTCTATTGATAATTTTAAAATTGGTTCAGAAAAAATGCCTAAGCCTTTAATAAAAGCATTAGGACTTGTTAAGTTAGCTGCAGCTCGTGTCAATATGAAAAATGGTGATATTAGTGAAGTAATAGGTAATGCAATTTGTGATGCTGCAAATGAAGTTATAGATGGTAAGTTTGATGATGAATTCCCCTTGGTGATTTGGCAAACTGGTTCTGGTACTCAAACTAATATGAATATTAATGAAGTTATAGCAAATCGTGCAATTGAAATATTAGGTGGAGAGAAAGGTAGTAAGTATCCTGTACATCCAAATGATCATGTTAATTATTCTCAATCTTCTAATGATACTTTTCCAACAGCAATGCATATTGCGGCTGTTCTTGAAACTGAGAATTCATTATTGCCAAATTTAAAGAATTTATATGATGCTTTGAATAGTAAGTCTATTGCATTTCAAAATATTGTTAAGGTTGGACGTACTCATCTTCAAGATGCTACTCCGTTAACTTTAGGACAGGTATTTTCTGGATATGCATATCAGATTTTACAGGGTATGAGTAGGGTTAGGTCAGGATTGAGTCATTTGCTTGAACTAGCTCAGGGTGGTACTGCAGTAGGTACTGGTATTAACTCTAGAAAACAGTTTGATGTACATTTTGCAAATGAGATAAAAAAGTTAACTGGGTTCAACTTTGTGGCTTCTGTCAATAAATTTGAGGCATTAGCTACGCATGATGCATTAGTTGAATTTAGTGGTGCTTTGAATGTACTTGCAGTAAGTTTAATGAAAATAGCTAATGATATTAGATTACTTAGTTCAGGGCCAAGATGTGGAATAGGAGAAATTATACTGCCTGCTAATGAACCTGGGTCTTCTATAATGCCTGGGAAAGTCAATCCTACCCAATGTGAGGCTGTTACTATGGTATGTGCTCAAGTTATGGGAAATCATATGACTGTTACTGTAGCAGGATCAAATGGTCATTTTGAGTTAAATGTATTTAAGCCAGTCATTATTTATAATGTTTTACAATCTATCAGATTACTATCTGATGTTAGTATTAATTTTTCTCAGAAATGTGTGCATGGTATAAAAGCTGATATAAATCGTATTTCTTTTTTGTTAGATCAATCTTTAATGTTGGTAACAGCATTGAATAAGCATATAGGCTATGATAATGCGGCAAAAATTTCAAAAACTGCTTTTGATGAGGGAATAACATTAAAAAGTGCTGCAATTAAGCTTAATTTAATAAGTGAAGAAGAATTTGAGGAAATTGTTAATCCAAAAAATATGATACATCCTGCAAATTAAACATCACTTAATCCAACTTGTTTAATAATTAACAATGTTGACAGTTGATCCATGTTATTATAACATAAAAGTATTGTATTTTTTAATTAAAAGTGATTTTATGGCAGAAGAAGATTACAAAAATGTAATAAAACAGTATATAGATACGGTAAAAGAGATTGTAGGTGATAGTAAAACCTTCGATCAAATGTTTGAGTCCGTTGTGAAAATTCAAGAAAGAGTTATGGCAGCAAACAATCAAAATAATGATGTAGATGCGATTAATGATGGAGATCAGGTTAAACGTATAGGGTCTTCTAATTCTGAATCTGTTAACAGTACTCAGTATAGAGATTTAATAGAAGAGATAAAAGTAATTAAAAAGCGTATTCTAAGATTGGAACGTAAGATATTAAAGCCTAAAGAAGAAGTATAAAATTTTGTTGTATAGTTATTTCATGCTTTGATTAGGTGCCAATGGTTTTTTGTTAGTTCTATATAGGTTTTTTGTATCGTATGGAGTTAAGAACAAAGTTGTTTTGTTTCGTTCCAATTGGATATCTTATATTCCCTTAGTAGGTGGTATTGCTAAAACTTGCTTGTTATATTAAAAAGCTTTTTTACTTGAGGTTATCTGAGTTAATTATGTATATTATGCAATGCTGTATGTGCATAGTATTTTCATGAAACAGTTTTACAAAATTGGTTGAATCAAAAAGTTTCAGGTGGTTATTAGTAATATATCGGTTTTTATTCATTAAAAAGAAAAAAAAAAAAGAAAAAATGTATCTGTAGCTATTCTTCTTATTCCATTGTCAGGTGAGGTTTCCTGGTTTCTTGTTATAAATGTGCTAATACTTGCTATAACAAGCTGCTCTTCATTAAAATCTGTTAATTTTAAGTTATATTATAGTTATTTTAAACTGGTCGTAGTAAAGATTGTTTATATAGCGATATCTTTACAAAAGTTATTTTAATTAATCAGTTGTATTTGAGTAAGAAGATATCAAGTTTCTTGCTTTTTTAATGGTTAATATAATAGATATTTAAATGGTAATGTGAAAAATATTAAAAGCTTTTTAGAAAGTAATCATGATTTTTTTGTGTACTCCTGCATGGATTCTACTTCAATATCTTGTTTTTTTAGTGTTTTTATTGCTAGTGCTAAAGCTTTTGCTCCAGGTATTGTAGTACTGTATGGAATTTTTTTTATAAGTGCAGTTTTTCTTATACTACTACTTTCTGAAAAAGACTTTATACCTTCTGAAGTATTAATTACTAGGTTTATTTTATCATCCTGCAGCAGATCTAATATGTGTGGTCTACCTTCTCTTACTTTATTAACATGTTCTGTAATAATACCTGCTTCATTTAGGTAAGTTGATGTACCTTTAGTTGAAAGTATAGTAAACCCAATATCTCTTAATATTTGGGCTGTTTTAACAATGAGTGGTTTATCTGAATCTTTGACAGATATAAAAGCGGCACCTTCTGTTGGCAATTCATAACCAGCAGCCATTTGTGCTTTTGCAAATGCTATTTCAAATGATTTGTCAATTCCCATTACTTCACCTGTAGACTTCATTTCAGGTCCGAGTAAAACATCTATGTTTGGAAATCTTGAAAAAGAAAATACTGCTTCTTTTACAGCTACATGGGTGGATGTTTTTTTGGAGGTGTTAGGGAGTTTTTTACCTAGTAATACTTCTGTTGCAATTTTTGCTATTGGAACTCCTGTAGCTTTTGCAATAAAAGGTACAGTTCTACTAGCTCTAGGGTTGACTTCTAATATGTAAATTTCACTATCTTGTATTGCATATTGTATGTTAATAAATCCTCTAACTTGTAATGCAAGTGCTATTTTCTTTGTATGTTCCGCTATAATATCTGTTATTTCTGATGTTAAAGTATATGAAGGTAAAGAACATGCGGAATCACCTGAATGTACACCAGCTTCTTCTATATGTTCCATTATTCCTGCTATATAAACGCTTTCTCCATCACAAATGGCATCTACATCTACTTCAACTGCATGAGTTAAAAATTGATCTAACAGTAATGATCCATGATCAAATATATTCTGATGTGTGATTAAATAATTTGATAAAGCATTATTATCACGAATAATTGACATTGATTGTCCTCCTAGTACGTATGATGGCCTCACTAGTATGGGGAATGCTAAATCTCTTATGCGTTCGTGTACTTCGTGTATTGAGTTACAAGTGATGTTAGAGGGCTGCTTTAAATTTAATTGTGTAAGCAATTGTTGGAACTTCATGCGGTCTTCAGCCAGATCTATTGAATCAAAAGATGTTCCAAGAATATTAATATTTTTCTCTTGTAGTACTTTTGCAAGCTTTAAGGGGGTTTGTCCACCAAACTGTACTATTACTCCTAGTAAAGAATTTGTTTCTTGTTCTTTACATATAATATCTAAAACACTTTCTCTTGTTAGAGGAGAGAAGTATAGTTTGTCTGAAATATCATAATCAGTTGAGACAGTTTCTGGGTTACAATTTATCATTATAGATTCGTATCCCATTTGTCTAATAGTATGTGCTGCATGGACACATGTGTAGTCAAATTCTATACCTTGACCAATACGATTAGGACCACTTCCTAAAATTATTACTTTTTTATTGTTTGTTACAATAGATTCACATTCAGGAGCATTAATAGTATCACCTTCGTAACAACTATACATATATGATGCATTGGTTTTAAATTCTCCTGCGCAAGTATCTATATGTTTGTATACGGGTTTTATTGATAAGGACTCTCTAAGATTTTCTATATATTCTACAGTGGTTTTACTTAAATAGGCGAGTCTTGTATCAGAAAATCCCATTTTCTTTAGTAGTAACAACCCATCTGCTTCTTCTGGTAGACCATGATCTTTTATTTGTTGTTCACACTGTATGATGTTTTGTATTTGTATTAAAAACCAGGGGTCATATCCGGTAATTTTGTTGATTTCTTCTATGCTAATATTGTGCCGTAAGGCGTCTGCAATTATGAATATCCTATCTGGAGATAGTTTTACAAGAGAATTATATATTTGATCTGTTTCTATATTTTGATTAAAATATTCATTTAATCCAGAATATCCAGCTTCTAAAGAACATAGTGCTTTTTGTAATGATTCTGGAAAAGATCTTCCAATTGCCATTACTTCTCCTACAGACTTCATAGAAGTTGATAATTCTTTTTCTGTTCCTCGAAATTTATCAAAATTGAATCGTGGAATCTTTGTAACTATGTAATCTATGCTTGGTTCAAATGATGCTGGAATGACTCCTGTGCAGTCATTTTGTATTTCATCTAGAGAATATCCGATAGCTAATTTTGCGGCTACTTTAGCTATAGGATAGCCTGTTGCCTTTGATGCTAATGCTGATGATCTAGAGACTCTTGGGTTCATTTCTATAACGAGTAAATCATTATCATTTTTTGGATTGACTGCAAACTGTACATTTGATCCGCCAGTATCTACTCCTATTTCTCTGAGTATGGAAAATGATATATCTCTCATTTTTTGATATTCCGCATCTCTTAAAGTTAGTGCTGGTGCTACTGTTATACTATCTCCAGTATGTACTCCCATTGGATCTAGATTTTCTATGGAGCAAACAACAATACAATTATCTTTATTATCTCTCATGACTTCCATTTCAAATTCTTTCCATCCGATAATGGATTCGTCTACTTGTACCTCAGATATTGGAGATATGCTTAAGCCATAACTTACATTTTTTTGAAACTCTTCTTTATTGTATGATATAGCGCCCCCAATACCACCAAGGGTAAATGATGGTCTAATTATTGCTGGTAACCCTATGTACTCTAATGCATAGTTTATTTCATCTGTACTTCTTATAATTATACTTTTTGGACATTTTACTCCTATTTTATCCATTGCTTGGCGGAATAAATTTCTATCTTCAGCTTTTTTTATTGCTTCTTTTGTTGCTCCTATTAATTTTACATTATATTTTTCTAGAATTCCTGCATCACATAGATCAATTGCAGCATTTAAAGCAGTTTGCCCACCTACTGTTGGTAGTATTGCACTAGGTTTTTCTTTTTTTATTATTTTTTCAATG
Source organism: Ehrlichia japonica (assembly GCF_000632845.1). NCBI lineage: Bacteria > Pseudomonadati > Pseudomonadota > Alphaproteobacteria > Rickettsiales > Anaplasmataceae > Ehrlichia > Ehrlichia japonica. Next base: position 362,987 of record NZ_CP007474.1, read on the forward strand.
ATACTTAGTGTGATTGGTTCAATATATGTTGAATCAGCAATTTCTGGGTCAGTCATTATTGTTGCGGGATTCGAATTGATCAAAATGATTCGATATCCTTCCTGTTTTAAAACTTTGCAAGCTTGAGTCCCTGAATAGTCAAATTCGCATGCTTGTCCTATGACTATAGGGCCCGCCCCAATAATCAGTATTGATTCTATATCTGTACGTTTTGGCATGATGTATATAAAGAATTTAATTGTTAATACTATAACTATTAATGCTTCATCTTCAAAATAAAAAAAGTAAAAACTAATGCTTCTTATAAAGTTCTACCCATTTTTATTTAATGTTAAATAGCATTAGCCTATGCATATTAGGTTATATATTAAGGTTACTATCTCTGTTTTTTAGAAACAGTGTAACATAAGTTTAAAGCATTTAGGTAATAAAAATCTTATGTATTCTGTACTGGGGTATTAAAGTATATCACTGAATTTCTTTGGAGATGTGGAGCACTAAAGTTATTAATTAGTATCATATATATGTTAAAAAATTTTCTAATAAATAGAATTAATTTATAATAATATGTTATATCATGTAACTTATTAAAATAAGAACTTTATATTAAGAATAAATTACAATCACTTTATAAATCACTGATTATTACATGTTTTTAAAACATAATTTATGGAATTTTAATCTTCTGTGTTATTAGACTAATACAATCAAAGCATGTTAAGAAATTATTATAAATAGTTAAAGATTAATTAATTCCTACTTTCTTATTATGTTTATGGAAATATTATTTTACAACTTTAAATTGTATAGTATAAAAATTATTATATTATATTAGTTTAATAATAGATAAACCGATAAGGGGATAAAATGACTGTGATAGTAAAGTTTGGTATGGGGAATCTGATCGATAGTACAATGGAAATAATTTCTATGTATTTTGATATATATAAAAACAATAAAGAAGTAAAAAGTGTATTGCATGATTGTATAGCAAGTATAAGAACTGCAAGAAGAAAATTACAAATATATAAGGGAAAGGAAGCTAGAGGACATATAATTGCTAATGATCAATTTAATGAAGTGGAAAATCTGGTAAAAAAAGTTCTTAGTATAATGTTTGAGATTGATATTCTCCACCAAGAACGATATATTGATTCAGAGAAAAGGGCAGATTATAAGGCAGCTGTTAGCTCATTACTGAACCAAGTAGTAAAATGCAAATCTTATGCTATTAAAGAAAGTGATAGACTCCCTAAAATTATAAGTAATACAGCGTTAAAACGCAATGCTTATAAGTGTAAGCATATAAAAAAGTTTATTAGTAAGGAGAAATTCCTTACTATGGAGGGATTTGATAAGGTTTGTACTGATGTAGATTTTGATCCTAGTATTTTAAAGCAGGTTATAGATTTATGCAGTTTTCCTCTTATATTTGAAATTCTGGATCTTTGCCTGGTACAATTTCTTGTTGAAATGAGATTCTTTCCAACTCAAAACACTAGTACCATCAGTATAACTAGAGATAGTTATATAAAATTAATGCACCATATTATACTTTATAAGTGTTCTCAGTTTATTGAGGAAGAGGGTGTTAATATGCAAGTAAAAAAGTTGCCTTATCTTTCAATTGATTACGTTCAAAGTAATATACCAGCGAATTCGTGTATGTATTTAGGAATAACTGTGTTTGTAGGGCAATCTCTGCTTAATGGATTTGGGCTATTATTAGTATTGCTACATGTTAGTAATGTGGTGAATTTAGTTGATGTTAAGGATATATCAATTGGTGTATGTTCTATGAATATAATTTTAACTGCTATAGCTCTTACATTAGTCTTTGTTGGTAAGAAACTACATAAAAAAGATGATACGTTATTAACGGATATAGATGTAAGTAATCTTGACATTATTAAAAGTATAGATCTGTAATTTTTTGTTATGTGTTTCGTAAATGGTTATGCCAACTTGTGTTATTTATTACTTGTATACATGATTACTGAACTTAATAATTTACTGTTATTTAAAAACAATTTATAGATCTGTATATCTTTAGTTATATATATATAACAATAAAATAATGATAAAGAATCTAATATACATAGGTTATTTGATATTTTAGTTACTTTTTATGCTGGATATTAAATATGCATTTCCTAAGGCAATCTTCTATTTTCTATTAGAGCATATACGTCTTTATGTTCATATGTTTAGATTTTATATGAGGTTGTGAATGATAATAAGTCAGCTAATGTAAATAAGTTACTTAATAATTTTATTTCACAATATGTTATTGTGCATAGCAACGTAATTTTATCAGCGCAATCCTCTGTTTCTTACAGAGAATCATATACATCTTTTAATTTGATTTGTGACATCTTTTTTAGAAGTCCAAATGCTTCACTGTGTATATGAACATTATGTACCCTAAAAAAGTCTATATTCTTGTAAAATAAAATTGTTGATGTTACCAGTGTGGCATTATCCCGAGTTGAATCATGTGATGCGAATGGCATGAAACAGGACTTTCGTGAATGACCAAGGCATATTGGATATTTTAATATTTTTAATTTGTTAATGTTTTTCATTATATATAGTGACTGCATGCCATTTTTACCAATACCTATTCCTGGATCGACAATGATCTTATCTCTGCTAATGCCTCCATCTATTAATTTTTGAGTACGATCCTTCAACCATGAAATGATTTCATTAATTGGATTTTTGTCTTTTGGTATGAAGTTTCCTTTAATTAATGGTACTCCTAGATTATGAGAAATTAGGATTTTGGCAGTACTGTTTTTTAATACTGATATCATGTTAGGATCCTTTAATCCAGTACAATCATTTATTATATCCACATTTAATGCTAATGCTTTTTCTGCAGTCTTTGCATGTCTAGTATCTACACTTATTTGAATATTACGACTATGTGCAATTTCTATAACTTGTGGTAATATGCTTTCTAGTCTTTTCCATTCTTCTTCTTGTGTGATTAGGGTATCATCACTTTCATATATATACCTGGGTTTTCCAGATTCTGCACCAACGTCTACGATGTCTGCTCCTCCATCAATTAAATATTCTGCTTGTTTGATTCCTTTATCAATAGTAAAGAATTTTCCTCCATCTGAAAATGAATCGGGTGTATAATTTAAAACGCCTATTATTTTTGTATTAAATGTCATGACGATACTCCTGCTTAAAGAAAAATTTTATGAAAAGTAACCATATATTTATTTTATTCCTATATTTTGCTTAAATTGGGTGTTAATACAATCACGTATCATGTTATAATGGGTTTATTAAGCTACCAGTGAAAAGTTTATAAAAAAATGTTTTAATTTATATATTATCCAAACTTGTTTGATGCATTTTTCTTAGTAAGTTAAATGCTTCGCTATGTAAGTAAGTATTATGTACTCTGATAAATTCTATACCTTTTTGAAACAAGAAAATTGATATTGCTAATGTAGCATTGTCACGTGTTGGATCATTTAATGTACATGAAGTTAGGAAAGATTTTCGTGAGTGTCCAACATATATTTTGTGATTTAAAATTTTCAATCTCTCAATGTTGTTTAATATATAAAATGATTGACTGGCAGTTTTGTTAAATCCTATACCTGGATCAATAATAATTCTCTTTTTATCAATGCCTGCATTTGTTAATTTTTCAATACACTTTTTTGCCCATATAATAATTTCATTAATTGGATCACGATCTTTTGGAATAGTGACATTTTTAATTAAGGGTATACCTAAATTGTGAGTAATGATAACATTGACAGAACTGTTTTGTATTACCTGAAGCATGTTATTATCTGATAATGTACTTACATCATTTATATAATCAACATTTAATTTGATAGCTTTTTCAGCAGTTTTTGCATGTCTGGTATCTATGCTTACTTGAACATTATGACTATGAGCTATTTCTATTGTTTTAGGTAATACATTTTCTAATCTGTTCCATTCTTCTGGTTGAGATATTGTATTGTTTTTGTATTGTGTATACAAGTATGTAGGTCTTGTTGATTCTGCGCCTATGTCTATTATACTGGCTCCGCCATCAATCAAGTATTTAACTTGTTGTAATGCTTTGTCTATGTTGAAAAACTTTCCTCCATCTGAAAATGAGTCAGGAGTATAATTTAAAATACCAACTAGTTTTGTATTAAATTCCATTGCTTTTATCTGAAAAACAGTAGTATAAGTACTAGTGATATAAATTGCAATAGTACTCTCATTATCATTATTTTGTTCTTGTGTTTAATATAGAACTCATTACTTATAGCCATTAATACTACTCCAGACACTAAAGATATTAGAGTCAATAATACAAAAACTAAAATTACTATTAATGATGCTGTACTGCTAAACATGATTATATAATCTAAAGATACACTACATTATATCATAATAGTATAACTTCATTTCAATTAAAAATTATTTATATGAAAATATATTAAATATCTGTATTGTTTACTTAGATGTACATGTTGTAGTACGTACACAATATATTAATTATTTAGAGGAATGTGTGGAAGAAGTAAATTTTAACTTTCAAACAATAAAGGAACTAAAGAAAAGTGTTCTATATACTAGTTTAGAAAAGTGTAAAAGTGTTTTTTGGTTTATTTTTTGGTTCAGTTCTGCTATCAATTTGCTTATGTTGTTTTTACCATTGTATACTTCTCAAGTTCTAGATAGAGTACTTTCAAGTGGTAGTGTATCTACCTTAATCATGTTAAGCGTTATTACAGTTGGTGCTTTTGCTTGTTCTGCCATATTAGAAATTTGTAGATCTCTAGTTATGGCTAAAGTTGGCGACTGGATAGATAAAGTTGTTACTCCTGATCTTATTGTGAAATCTATTAGCTTGACTTCGGTTAAGTCATCTACTTCAAGTGGAGAAGTACTTCGTGATTTAGCTATTATTAAAAATTTTATTACTGGGTTTGGTATATTTTCACTGTTTGATACTCCATGGGCGGTGTTATATCTTATTGCTATTTTTATGATACACAGTGTAACAGGCTATATTGCTGTAGTAGGAATAGTATTGTTAACTGGTATGGCTATTTGGAATGAGTTGGCAACAAAAAAGATACTGCAAGAAGCTAGTGAGGAAGGAGTGCGTAATATTATGTCAATAGATGTTGCAACTCGTAACGCTGAAGTAGTTGAAGCTATGGGAATGGTTAATTATATTGTAGATGATTGGGCAAAAAAAAATGATAGAAATAGAGAAATGCAAATTAAAGCACAAAATCGTTCGAATTTAATTTCTGGAATTACTAAGTTTATTAGATCAATATTACAAATATCAGTTATAGGGATTGGAGGATTTCTTGCAGTTCTTGGCCTAAAGACTGCTGGGGGTATTATTGCTTCATCAATCTTAATGGGTAGGGCATTAGCTCCATTTGAAGCATTGATTAATACTTGGAAGATGTTGGTATCAGCAAGGATATCTTATAAGAGATTGCAAATATTGCTTTTAGCTTCTCCAAAAAGGGAGCAAACTATGTCTTTACCAGCTCCTACTGGAAAGGTTGTTTTTGATCGTGTATTCTTCACTCCTTATGGTAGTAATAAGCCGACTATTAAGGGTGTGTCTTTTTCAGTAGAAGTTGGAGATATTGTTGGTATTATAGGACACAGTGCTTCTGGGAAGTCTACAATAGCAAAATTGTTAGTAGGTGTGTGGAAACCAATATCAGGTGTTGTCAGACTTGATGGCGCAGATGTTTATACATGGAATAGAGAAGATTTTGGACATTATATTGGTTACCTTCCTCAAGATGTTGAATTGTTTAATGCTTCAGTAAAAGTTAATATTGCAAGAATGGTGCCAAATCCTGATGCAAATGAAGTTGTAAAAGCTGCTCAAATTGCTGGTGTACATGAACTAATACTTAGCTTGCCAAATGGGTATGATACAGTTATTGGTTCTGGCGGAATAATATTGTCTGGAGGACAAAAGCAAATGATAGGATTGGCGAGGGCCTTTTATGGTGATGTAAAGCTTCTAGTACTTGATGAACCAAATGCTAATTTAGATGGGAAATCTGAAGCAAGTTTGATAAATGCCTTACTTTATGCAAAGAAAAATGGTATTACTACTTTTATTATGACTCATAAGATACAGTTACTTAATGCTGTTGATAAGGTTATAATTATGTCTGATGGTATGGTTAATGGTATTGGTACTAAGGATGAAATTTTAAGTAAGATTGTTCCTAATTATAATCCACCAAACCCTCAACCTAAACAACAGGATAAACCATTAGTAGATTCATAATAGAATAATATTTATTTCTATGTTATTGCTTAATCATTGGTAAGATATAATTTTTATAAGCGTTAAGCTCTTCAATTAGAAGAAGTAGAGATATTGTTATATGATTGGCAGTTAGAGGAAATATAGGTTAGAGAGTATAGTGATTCTAATCTTAGAGAATGATTAATATGATGAATTCTTTTGATTGTTGCTACTAATCAATTTGGTGAGAATTGTGTGACTTACTTAGTAGGAATGATAAACCTATTATGTTGTAAGTGCTGATGTGCAAAACATTTTTTTACAAAAGTATATTATAGTGTCACTGCTGTACGACTTTTCAAGGATTTATGAATGAGAAATTACTTACTACATATTGATATCATAGAATGGTGAAGGTAGTGAAATATGCACTTAAAAGTATGATTATTATAAAATTACTACATTAATTAGAATTGATGTTCTCATACTATGAGACTCATTAGAACGTTGATTAGTTATATAACTAGTAAGTTAAAATATACTACTTGTTGTTGAATATATATGCATGTAACTTTTCATATATAGTCCGATTATAATAATGATTTTGTGTATTCTACTTAAAAATGAATTTTGAAAATGAATTGTTGATTATAAGATGAGAAATTTTGTTATGGCGAGGCTTTTTTTGGAGAGTTTGTAGTGATTTTTACGAGATGTTTATTGTTGTATTGAATTTTTAATATATGTACTAAAGTATAGTGCTGTTTGTTCTTAATTAATATTGATGTCTTAGATTTAAAGGATATTATTTAGCTGCTAGCTAAGTAGCTTAAGTATGATTATGTTTTATTTAATTATGTGATGTTATGGTAAAAGTTATTGTTATTAATGAAACTGGTGGTTCTGAAGTTTTGAAATATGTTAATCATAATATTGGTGAACCTAAAGATGATGAGGTATTAATAAGACATACAGCTATTGGGTTAAATCGCTATGATATTGAATGCCGTAATGGTATGCGTAAAAACAAAAAGCTTCCTACTATTTTAGGAGTTGAAGCAGTAGGAGTTATAGAAAGATTAGGGAAAGATGTTGAGGTATTCAATGTTGGGGACAGAGTGGGCTATTGTACTGTATCTGGAGGGGCTTATTCTGAGAAAAGACTTATTAAGCAAAAATATTTAGTTAGAATACCTGATGATATTACAGATCAAGTAGCAGCTGCAGTATTATTTAAAGGTATGACAGCACATTATCTTACACACTTAGTTTATGCTATACGTCCTAATACTTTTGCTTTAGTACATGGAGCAACAGGTGGTGTAGGCCAGATATTGTGTCAATGGGCTAATTATAAAGGATGCAAAGTTATAGGTGTAGTTAGTTCTGATGATAGGGCAAATATTGCCTTACGTTCTGGGTGTTCATATGTGGTAAATTGTGGTAGTAATGATTTTGTTGAACAAGTAATGGAAATTACTAATGGTTTTGGTGTTAATGTAGTTTATGATTCTATAGGTGAGTCGACTAGTAAAGTATCTTTTAAATCGCTGTGTATTTTTGGTATTTATGTTTCTTATGGTCAGATATCAGGAGCTATTTCAAATATTAGTGCCTCTATGTTAAGTTCTAGATCATTATTTTTTACTTCTCCTTTGGTGTTTCATTATAAACATTCTAGCTTTGATTTAGCTATGACAGCTATGGAAATATTTGAAGTAATAAGGAGAAATTATATAAAAGTTGGGATAAATAAAATTTACAAATTTGATGATATAGTAGCTGCACATAAAGATTTGGAGAATAGAAAACTTACCGGATCAAATATTATTGAGTTATAGATGTTTTTAAGTGAGTGAAAAATATTTTGCTTTGTTAACTGAAGTAGTTATTGTTTTATTAAATTTACAATCTTTTTAGTAAAAGTTGTAAAACAATTACAGTTAAAAATTGGTAATTTTTTTGTGAAAAGTTTAGTTTTTAACGCGTACTATAGCGTGGCATATTGCTTATAAACGATATTTCATACTTACAGTGATAAGTTGATGATGCAATATTGTAGATTGATATCTTGTGTGTTTAAATTAGCACATACTGCATTTGCAATGGTATATGATAGAAATAGTACCGAATTTAAAAAGCTTGTTTAAGCAGTTTTATTGTGTGCTAATGGTATATTGTAGAGGATATTGCACTGAAAATACGAAATTATTATAAGGTAGCTGTAAAGTGTTATATATAAATTTAATGTTATATGTGTGGTTATAGCGTTTTATTATAAACATATCTTAGTATATGTATGGGGTTTGTATGGAAGTAATAATAGTGCTGAAGATATCATAGGCAATAAGATTGTAGGGTAAAATGTGTCTTATATATATTTAATGTTATATGTGTGGTTGTAGCGTTTTATTATAGACATATCTTATATGTATGGGGTTTATACGGAAGTAATAATAGTGCTGAAGATATCATAAATAATGAAATTGTAGGGCAAAATGTCTTATATATAAATGTAATGTTATATGTGTAGTTGTAGTGTTTTATTATAAGCATTAGTGTAATATATAATCATTCAAGGCATTATAAAATTAACGTGTATTTTTAAATATAAGTTTATATTGGTAATTATGAAATTATCATAATTTAGTACACATTTATCTTAAAAATAGTATGGAATTACTATTCGTCAAGATATAAAACTTCTGCTTTTTCCTGTGTCATTGGCTGTAAGTCAATGAATTTTTTCTTATATGTATAGTTTGTGTTGCAGATTATATTGTACCATGACTTGTTTTGTATTGGCGGTATTCCAGTAATATATAATTCATCTGCTGCTCTGGTCATAGCTACGTAAAGCAATCTTAAGTATTCATTGTATTCGTTAGTCTTTTGCTGGGATTTCAGGTTTTCACAGAAATCATTTATGTCATTACGGATCCAGAATGGGGTATGTTCTTCATCAAATACTAGTTGAGTGTCACTTTTTGGAATGGTTGTTGTATCTGATAAGAATACTATAGGAGATTGCATACCTTTTGCGTTATGTATTGTCATGATTTTTACATAATCTTGTTTGAGATTGATGTCACTTTTTATTTCTGGATTAGTATTCTTTATCCAATGTATAAATGCTTGTAATGAATTTAGATTATGAGATTCGAATTGTACTAATAGGTTAATGAATTCTCCTATGATTTCTATGCTTGATTGACCTAAGCGCTTTATAAATTTATGTTTATGTTCTGATATAATATGGTGGTATAAATTTAAAGGACTATGCAGTTGTGATATATCAATTAGTTGTTTTAGATACTTTGATATAGTACTAAACTTTAATTGTAATTCTTTCCACAAATATGTGTTATTCCTGTTGTATGCTAAGCGGAATATTTGTTCTTCAGTGAATTCAAAAATTGGTGATTTTAATAAACCTATTAAAGCTAAGTCATTTTCTGGTAATAATAAAAATTCCCCTAGATTGATGAGGTCTTGGATTATTGTATAATCCATTATTTTAAACTTATCTCTTTCTAATGTGGGAACATCGAGTTTTTTTAATGCTGTTATAATATGATCTATAAAAGAAGTCCTGTGTCTTACTAATATTAAGAAGTCACCTGCTGTTATAGGACGATTTTTTGCTAATATAATTCTTTTATTAATTATCCATGTGTGAATTTTTTTTGCAATAGTTGATGCAAGTAATAGACTGGAGTCTTGATAAGCTTGATTTTCAAGATCCAATGAAAACCTTTTATTGCTTTTAATGTCAATTATAGGCCATATTTCTACATATCCTGGGTCGTTTTTTCGAAAGATTTCATGCTTAATTTTTATTGTGTTAAAAGATATTTCTTGACAAAAATTATTAAATACTTTGTCTACTAATTTTAATATAGGTGGTGTTGATCTGAATGATTGTGTTAGATGTAATATTTTGTGTTTATATTGGCTACTTTGTTGTGCAAAATAATGACACATAGGGTCAAAATAATCAGGTCTTGCATTTTGAAAGCCATATATTGATTGTTTTATATCTCCTACGATGAATAACGTTTTTGGTTCTTCTGTTGTACCTATACCAGAGAAGAAATCATGACATAACTGTAAAATAATATTCCATTGTTTTATGCTGTTGTCTTGTGATTCATCAATTAACAGATGATCTATTTTACTGTCTAATTGGAATAATATCCAATCTTTATATGCTGGGTTTGTTAGTAAATTTAATGCTAGATCTATAATATCATTATGATCTAAATAATTTAGTTTTTGTTTATCTTGTTGATATAGTTTTATGAAACATTTTGCAATTTCAATAAGATGGATAGTACGTTCTGCTACTTTGTTGGTATAAAAAGTTTTTGTAAAATTTAGTATTTCTTCTTGTGTATCTAAAATAATTTTTTCTGCTTCAGGAAAATCAGCTAATGTCTTTTTTGTGATTATTGATGATATAGATTTTTTTTCTAAAGATGATAAATTAATAAATATTTTTACGTATTCATTTAATTTTTGTAATTTGTGTTTTTCTAGTAAATTGCTCCACTTAACTAGTTTATCACTAATTTTTTTATCTCTTATACTTCCTTTATTTAAAATTTTAATCAAATAATTAAGAGTGTGATTATCAATAGGGAATAATTCACATGGTTCCATATTATTGATGTTAAGTTTTTGATATACTGAGTCTTGATTGAGATTATAATGCTGTTTACTTAACAGCTTATATAGTAAGTCATAAATTGTAGCTTCCGTTATCTCATGTGAAATGGCTGATAAGTGGTGTTTTATTGTGGAATCATGTAGTAATTTATTAAAAATTTTTGAAAAGGATTCTGTAAAGTCTTTAATATTGCAGTTGGGAGAAATTCCTGTTTCTATTGGAAAAGTAGATATTAACTGATAACAAAAGCTATGTATGGTTTTTACTGAAAGTGATACATTTTGTAAATTATTAAATAATTCTCTTGCTCTTTTGAATTCTTTTGGAGTTATGTGGGTTGGAATAATATCTTGTAGTGCTTTTTTTAGTTCTTCATTTTTTAATATTGTCCAAGTGCTTAGGATTGAATGTATACGTTCTGTCATTTCGTGTGCTGCTGCATTTGTGAATGTTAAGCAAAGTATATTTTTATGACCTGTAACTAGTAATCTTAAGACTCTGTTGACTAATATTCTTGTTTTTCCTGTTCCAGCTGATGCAGATATCCATATAAAAGAATAAAAAGGATTAGTTGCAATATTGTTCATCTAATGTATAATCCACAATATTTCTATTTTTAATGTTAATAAAAAATTATACTTATAACAGTAATTATTATTAAATAAAAGATTTTAAGTTAAGAGAGTCTTTAATGAGTAAGTTATTTCTATTTGTGATGATGATAAGTTTTATCAATTCAACAGTTGCTTTCACACATGGGTTGCATTCTAGTGATAGTGTTTACGATGTTAATACAAAAGATATAAAGTATCTTGATAAGAAAAAGTCTGCTAATTACGATGATACTTATGTTCAACGTAATGATGATGATGATTTTGATGATAGTAAAGAAGATAATGGTGATGAATTTGATGATGATGTTCTATATGAAGAAGATTATTATGGTCAGATGGACAGCGACGAAGATGATGAAGAATTTGGTGATGATGAAAGCATGTTAATACAAGAAAATGATGAGGCTACTCAAGATGTTAATGATCAGGATATTAATACTAAAGGTAAGAAGATATCTGGTAGTAACTCACTCAAATCTGCTGATGAAAAAGGTCAAAAAGATCAGCAGTTGAAAGTTCCAGATAAGAATGTTGTTCAAAATAAATCTGATGATAAAAAAAAACTTCTGAAGTATTAAAAGATGCATCTCAGATACAGCGGAATGAAGTAAAAGAAAGTAATATTTCATATAAGTGGCCGTTTACAAGAAATCTTATAGAGGGCATTGAAAAATCACAGTATAATGAAATGAATCAGCATCTTCCAAAAATATATAGTGTTGAAGATTATTACATACAAATTTTTTACTGCATAACACAGAATAACCTTTCTGGATTGAGGTCTTTAATTAATAAGTTGCAAGAACTGGGTGTAAGTTTATCAACTATAATGTATGAAGTACGTACTTCAGATGTAGGAGATAATTTATTAATCTATGCTGTAAGACAAAAAAAATTGGATATAGTAAGGTTTTTATTGTCAATAGGTGCTGATTCAAATTTTACTAATTATAATGATGAAACTCCTTTGAGTATATCTGTAAAAAATGGTAGTATTGACATAGCTCATGCTATACTTATTGCGCAATAAAGCCTTTCTATATACATTATCAGTATGTATTTTGTGTATTACAGCATTGTTTTATATAAGTTTTAACTAATTAAGGAATTTAAAAGAATAAGTAAATTATTTAATATTTTACAAATATATCATTTTTTCAGTAGAAACTGTGTACATGGCTTTTATATCAGTTAATATCTTATGTCCGATAGAAACGAAAGTTAGACTATTAAAGGTTTTACAGGATCTTTTACAAGCATTTTTCATAAATCACTATGTGATGATAGTAAAATACCACTTGTCAGCTATTTCATATGAAATAACAGAATATAATTTATGATTTTCTATACAAACCATTAAATAAACAGCATTGTAATTTTTATCAAGACTCAGTATATCAAAAACTTAACATTAATAATATGAAACCATGTCAATTATTACCTATTGATAATGCTGTGAAATTTTTAGAACTTCACATTCAATCTAGTATGAATTGATTTAGAATAATTAAGCTGATTGAGTTAATAAAGTGTACATAAATGTACTATATTGATGTTTTTGTGTATATTACGTAAGAATTTTGCTAAATTGTTAAAAACAATGTTCAATGCTTGTAGGAGGCGTATTGTGAATAGTAAAGAATTTTATGATAAAGAATTGGTACACATTAATGGGTTTTCAATGATATTTTGGTGTATTGTTTTTGTCTGCTTGTTGTTGTTTGGTATATATTATGGGAGTTTTGTGATTATTTTACCAATGTCTTTGCTGTCATTAATTTGTACGTTTATTGTTCCAAGTGGTTTTTTTGTAAATAATCCTAATGAAGCAAAAGTTGTTGAGTTTTTTGGAAATTATATTGGAACCATATTTAAATCAGGTTTTTTTTGGACCATTCCGTTTGTTAGTATGAGGTCAATTTCATTAAAAGTAAGGAATATTAATATCAATAAGATTAAAGTAAATGATTTTAATGGTAATCCAATAGAGATAGCTGCTGTGGTTGTTTGGCGAGTTGTAAGTCCTGCGAAGGCTTGCCTTAATGTAGGTGATTATCAAGAGTTTATTAATATTCAAAGTGAAACTGCAGTTAGAGAACTGGCTGGTATCTATCCATACGATGCTGAAGATAATAATGAATCTTTGCGTAATAATTCTACACAGATCTCGTGTAAGTTACGTGATATGCTGCAAAATAGATTAGATGTTGTAGGTATTGTTGTAGAGGATGCAAGAATATCACATTTAGCTTATTCTGCTGAAATAGCTCAAATTATGTTAAGAAGGCAGCAAGCAAAAGCGATTACTAATGCTAGGGGATATATAGTAAGAAATGCAATTATTATGGTAGATGAGGTATTAAAACATTTTGAGTTACAATATCAAATCAATCTTTCTGATGAACAAAGAATTAAACTTGTCAATAATCTTCTAGTATCTTTAATTTCGGAACAAGGTGCTCAACCCACTATTAATATAGAATAATATTCTGCATTGATATTACTAAATGAGATCTCAATATGCTATCGAATATTTTAAATTATTTTATAGTTGTTAGTAGGTTTATATAAATACTGTGTCCGTTTGCATAGTATGACTTAAAATATGATCAGCTTTAAAGTACATATGTTGTATAATTATTTAATTATAACGCAAGAGTAATATTGTTTATTATACTGAATTATACATAAATATGTATATATTACTGTAATTGTACTGATCAAATTTTTCTCCATATAAGTAATAGATTTAGTTTTTCGGAAGAAATACATTTGTAATTTGCCGCTAATCTCGGTGTATTAGAGTGGCATTTAGCAGTATAAGAGATATTTTCGTGAAGAAATGAATAACACTTATGAATGATTTATCCAACTCTTGCTTTTTATTTTTCCTAAGTTTTGAATAAAAATATTTTAACAAGATAGGTTAGTTATGAATTATGATTCATTAAATTTTTATGAATGTTATGATACATATGATGTAGACTGTGCGGATCGTGTATGTGATAATAGAGTATTAGAAGAATATATGTCTTATCAGTCAATGTGGAAGGCAGTAATACTTCAAGCAATAATTGATTCGACATCTAATTATAGAAGGATGGAGAATAAACTTGAAAAAGTAAAAGCCACTAATTGGTTAAATGATTTTTCAAAAGATTTTATAACTGTTTGTCATTTTGCAGGATATAATCCTTTAAATGTCCAAAATAAAACAAAGAAAATTATCTCAAATAATAAAGTTTTAAATGAAGATAAAGTCAGAAATAGATAAATTAAGTCTCAGCTGTATGATTTTTTATTTTGTTATTGAACAATCTAGCAATTGGGATTTTTGATTTAGTACTAGTGATGATAATGAATATTTGTTTTTTTATCTTTTTAAATAAGTTTATTGATAAGTTTATATGATAGAAAAGTATTTGTTTTTATCAAAATTCTAGATTAATACTGCTTATGTTAGTAGTGTTCTGAATATAGAGATACAGGCTAATTTTGTGTCTAGTATTATGCATGAAGATCTCGACTTGTATAACTTTTAGTTTTGCTGTTAAATAATCTGCAAGTTGAGATTTTATTTATTCTGAGAATACAGAAGAAATATTGAAAGTAATAAATAATAATTTTTTATATAGATCTTATTAAAAATTATGTTGATGTTTTATGAACAATGGAAAAAATGAAAAAAATTTTAGATGACTATTATTTTATGATAAATAGTGGTGAAATTACTTATGATGAACAGCAAGTTAATCTACTAAGGCAATTAACGCCATACTTATCTGTTGAAAAATTTTGTCGCTTTTTGCCTATAAAAAAGAGATTGAAAAAAGTTGGAATGTACATATATGGAGAAGTAGGCAGAGGGAAATCAATGATTACAGATCTCTATTATAATTCTTGCGAAATAGAAAAAAAAAAGCGACAGCATTTTAATCAGTTTATGAAGACAGTACATACTTTATTACATGAGTTTAAATCATCTCATATTAAGGATCCACTTTATAAAGTTGCTAAAGTAATAATTCGTAATGTAGATTTATTGTGTTTAGATGAAATACAGGTATATGATATTTGTGATGCTATGATATTAGGTCGATTGTTTTCTGTTATTTTTGATCAGAAAGTTATTGTCATGATGACCTCGAATTATGCTCCTGTAGAACTTTATCAAGATGGTATTCAGAGGCAATTTTTTGAACCTGTAATATCATTGATAATTGAGAAAATGCATGTTGTGCATTTATCTGGGAAACAAGACTATCGTACTATTAGAGGGTTAGAAGTAGATGATGTATATTTCATAGGAGAGGATTCTTATGCAAAATTATCTAAATTGTTTCTTGAAATGGCAAATAATAGGAAAGTAAAACCTGTAATGTTACATGTTTTTGGAAGAGATATAAAAGTAAGTAAAACTTTTGATAATACTGCATGGTTCGATTTTGATGAGTTATGTGGAAGAGCATTATGGGTATCAGATTATCAGGAAATAGTACGCAATTTTTCAGTAATATTTATTGCAGGTGTTCCTATATTTAATCATTACAATCAAAATGAGATGCGTAGGTTTACTATTTTAATAGATGAGTTATACGAAAACAAAGTTAAAGTTTTTTGCTCTCTTGCTGCAGAGCCTCAATTATTATATTACTTACAAGAAGTCCCTATGGATTTTCAGCGTACAATTTCGCGTTTGATAGAAATGCAATCTCCATCTTACTGTAAGATTTGACCTGTTGTGAATTTGTAGTAAATTTTATTGTTGAAAATATTTAGCATTGTTACTGTAATTATTGAGTAGACTATTATTATATAAGTTTTGAGCATTTTAGGGTGTAACAATAAAAATGATTACAAAATTGTGGTATGATGCTTATTATAAATTGATAGATAGAGTCATTTTTATAATATTGTAAATATGCGATTTATTTGTTATATAAGTTTTGCTGATGAAGAGTAATATAAAGCTTCAGTGTACATTTTAATTTTGTGTGCACATTTCTTTAAACACTTGGTATAATACTTGTTACCACTTAATGTGGGAAATCTAAATCCATGTTTTTCTTTTGATAAGCGCTTGGTTTTAAGACACCTTTCTAATGTAATTATGTAAATTTTTCTTATTGAGTGGAGTTATATAGAACTTTAAAACATGTTTTACATTGAATAGGACATGGACTTTTGTGCTGGTCTTGTGTACATATTTCTTTTAAACACTTAATGTAATATTCATTGTTGCTTAACGTTGGAACTCTAAAGAACATGTGTTTTTTTGATATTATTTTTTTATATTCTATATCTAATTCTACTAGGGTTTCAGAATTTTCTGATACAAATGATATAGGAACTAATACTATAGGTACATTGTCTAGTTTCGCTTGATTGATTTCTGATATTGTACTAGGTTCTAACCATTTTACAGGGCCGACCTTACTTTGATAACATATTTTATAATCTAATGATAGTATATTTAAAGATTTAACAATTAATGATACAGTTTGTTCTATTTGATACTGATATGGGTCACCTTGTTGTATTATGCTTAATGGTAAGCTATGTGCTGAAAATAATATTCTTGGTAATCCATAATTTTGCGCTTCTTGATATTTTTCTGTGATTAATTGACATTGTGCTTTTATGTATTTTGCATTGTTATAATAGCAACAGATTACTGAAGTAGGGTACTGAAATTTGCTTTTGTTCATATGGTAATTCCAGTGCTGAATAGCTGATAGTGTGGTAGTTGTTGAGTAATGTGGGTATAACGGTATTAGAATAATTTTATTTGGATGATACTGACATACAGATTTTACTGTATCTTTAGCTGAGGGTTTTGAGTATCGCATGAATATAAAAACCTTGTATTGGGATTTTTCATTGTGATCATTTAATATGCGCTCAAGGGAAGAAGCCTGTACTTTTGTTTCATTTAATATAGGGGATTGTCCACTAAGGTGTTTATATATTGCTATTGCCTTCCTCTTTCTCAAAAGTGAAATTAATGTTGCTAGTATAAACCTTAAAGGATTGGCTAAATTTATAATATTTTTATCATAAAATAAATTGAATAGAAAAGGCCTTACTTCAGATAGTGATTGAGGCCCACCCATATTAAATAATATTACTGCTATTCTTGACACACGTTATTTGCTTATTTTATAACCTTAACAAACTAACACATATAATGTTAGTTATCAAATAAAGATTAATTGTACAGAACTGCAAGTTAAGTGTACTATAGTGTTGTACTTATAACTGGTATGCGTCTTAGTGATTGCTTATATAATTCTTCTAACTTCTAATTTTTCTAATGTTTCTAATGTTTCTAATGATGAAGATGGTATTACTGATTTTGATTCTTTCAGTGTTGTGCACCTTGTGAATATTTCATCAAAGCATGATATGGGAGATTTTACAGTTCCGTCATTCTGTTTTAGTATTTTAGCATCTAGTATTCCAAAACTGCATGCTACTACTAAATCTCTAGCTCCTGCATATAAGAAACTAGTCATCTGATGAAGATTTTTTTTAGAATGTACTAAACCTTTACTAGTTGTAGAATGTGTGATTGTATTATATAGTAATGTGCACATATCAAGAATAAAACTAAATGGAAGCTCTAGTATTTCTATGGCACAAAGAGTTAATTCTATAGCTGCTTTTAGTAGTATTAGAGGACTCATTAGCATAGAAGAAAGTATGGCTCTCATTATAGATAATTCAGTAGTGTCATGTTCTATACTATATTTTTCGATGTCCTCAGTGGATTTAGGGCCTTTAAAGTTTACGTAGTCATTATTGTGTACAACAGTATTTCTGTATATTGGATGTTCTATTGCGCCGCAGCAATCTTTTCTTATGCCTAATATTCTTAGAGAAAGACAGATTATTATCATAATACTCATACATGCGGCTAAACATATAAGATATGTTTTTAATTCTGTGGATTGTATTCCAAAGTATTGTCCTAAGTAATGTGTAGTAAGAAATACTGCAGGCATGACAATCATAACTTCGAAAAATGGAATAAGATGCTTTTTCATCTGATGCAATGTCTTTCTTTGGCTATCTTTAAGGATTGCTTTTTGATAATTTGACATGTGTTTTCCATGAAACACATTATAAAGTGATAGATTCAATAAAGTAATACCAGCTAAGTTAAGAGTTAACCATCCTTTAAAGCCGCAAAATAATGAATTTTTTAGTTTAAGGTGTAGATCTGTTAAATATAATTTTGGCCCATTCATATAATGCTACCTAATCTATATATACAATATTACATTATACTCTACTTCTATTATAAGTTACAATGTACTTATTGTATATGATAAATCCAATACGTATTGTATAATATATGACCTTGTTAACTTTTTTTAATGATAAATAAAACAGCAGCATATATGCTAAAAAGACTTTTCTAAATTATGAATTAATTTTTCTATTCTTAATAAGGTATGTGATGATATATTGCTTATTTCATTTTTAACTTTTAAATAATCATCAAAATATTTCTTATACATTAACATTTCATCTTTTGTTTTTTTTAGTTGAATTTTTAGTTCGTTTTTTTCATCTTCTAGTGTTAATCCTGCTAGTAAAAATATTAAAGCATCAGAACCTTTACCTTTTTCTGCCCCTGATATTGAATTAACTAGTTTGTTGAACTTATCTACTAAGTTAAGCAAGTGGCATTCTTCTGTCTTATTACATGCTAATCTGTATTTGTTATTTCTGACGGTAATTTCAATAATTTGTGGGTTAGAGCTATTCACTTACTTACTCCTTTTTTAAAATAGCCTGGATGTTTTCTATTGTAGAATTTAAATGATTGATAACTTCATGGCATGTTTCCTTCCAATTGTTACATTCGTTTGTTTTGTTTATAAGTTGTTGATCTAATTTATTCTTTTCTTCAGTAAGTAATTCTACAGTTGCTTTATACTGTGATATATTGCTTTTATGGCTTAATTTTTGTGTTAATAAAGATTCTAATCTATCAAGTGCTTCATCTAAGTTCTGCTGAAACTCTGAATTATGAAAGTTATTTATTTGATTCATAATAAACCATCTAAGAAATTTATATTTAGTTATAGCTTATTGATTTATCAGCTTGATAAATTTATTACTAGCTCTAAAGTATACTTTTCGATATTTATTTTTTGCTAACTTTGCATTAGCAATTTTTATATTATAACTCCTTACTGTAAATGATCCAAAACCTCTTAACTCTACTCTGCAATCGTTCCTTAAGTAATCTATAATTAATGAAAAGAATATATTTAATATTTTAGATACTATCTCCTCACTGAGGGAGGGATTTTTTTTGGATATATGTTGAATTAAATGTGATTTTAACATGATATTTATTTGTTAATATAATAATGAATGACCTGAGATATAATTGAACTTACATTTCCAAGTATAGATTTATATGATTTTTTTGATAATGTTTTGACTTTTTGTGTGTTAATATTTTGTGTGCGGAACCAACCCATTGCTTCATCTTCTCCACCTATCTGATCAACTAGCCCTATAGATAATGCTTCTGATCCTGTATACACACTCCCATTTGCTATCTTTAGCACTTGACTCTTTTCCATTTTTCTGCGATCTGCTACTATGTCGACAAAGTACTCATAATATTCTTTAATAATACGACGTATTGATTCTTCTTTTTTCTCTGTTAATTCTTCAAAAGGGGATGTTTCTGCTTTTAAATCTGAAGATTTTATTGATTTTAAAGAAATACCCATTTTTTCCGCTAAAGGACTGATACCAATATACTGCATTAACACACCAATAGAACCAGTAACAGTAGTGTGACGAGATATTATATAATCTGCAGCAACTGCAGCCATATACCCACCCGATGCAGCAAAATCATTTAATAGCGCAACTACTGGCTTATTTCTCGCGACGTTACGTATACTTTGATATAAAATCTCACTACCTGTTACTGAGCCTCCTGGACTATTAATATTTAATATTAATCCTGTGATATGCTTACTTTCAGCAATCCTTTTTAGTAGAATATCCATTTCATCGTTTGTTTCAATTTTACCTTCAATATTGATTTTAGCAATATACTGATTATCTAAAAAGTTACTGATATTTGATAGATCAACATAGTTACCTAAGATTAACGATATAAATATCATAAAAAACGCTACGATCCTCCATAACTTTACTTTGGAATTTAGTGTTTCTATTTTTAGCAACTGATCAGACATGAGGTAAACCTACTCAGTGCTTCAATGATAATATCATATTATAAGTTTCAATAAGCAATACTTCAGCCTCTAACTTGTCTCCTGGAAAGAACTTCTTATTATCAGGTAAGTATTCTTGTTCAATCAAAAGATTAAAACTGTTTGACCCGTTAAATACGTCAACTAATATACCAGTATCTTCAACAACCTTAGTGACTGTAACTGGTATGTTATCTCCTAAATTGGTTTTCTTTAGTAAATCAAGGAAAGGATCATACTCGAGCTGTTTTATTCCAAGATCTATTTTGCTCTTGTTTGGATTTATCATTAATATTTTTGCTTCTACACAATCCCCAACACTGTATTTTTTTATTGCTGCTTCTGGTGATAAAGACCAACTTAATTCTGTAATGCGTATTAACCCTTCAATACCATCACTAAGTGTGTTATCTTGAAATGAAACAAATATACCAAGGTTTGTGATATTTTTTATCTTTGTTGACACAACAGAGCCTAAAGGATATTTTAATATAAATGCCTGCCATGGATTATCTTGGCATCTTTTCATGCTAAGACTCATACGGCTTTTAGCTGTATCTATACTTAATACTTTAACCTGAATTTCTTCACCCCTCATAAACAACTGATTTATAGGTAAAGAATTTTTTGTCCAGCTTACTTCAGATACATGAACTAATCCTTCTATCCCTGTTTCTAATTCAACAAAAACACCATATTCTTCAATACTTGTTACAATACCTTTATGAACACTATCAACAGGATATTTTTTCTCAATATTTGACCAAGGACTCTCTTCTAATTGTTTTACACCGAGAGAAATTTTCTTGTTTTCACGATCAATTTTTATAATTTTTGTTTTTACAGTTTGACCACATGAAAAAACAGCTGAAGGGTGACTTACACGGCTCCATGATATGTCCGTTATATGTAATAGTCCATCAACTACACCAACTGAAGGAGATTCATGTATTTCTATAAACACACCATACTTAGTTATACTTTTAACTTTACCTTCAATAATATCTCCTTCGTTTAATTGATTGAGATATAAACTTTTAGCATCTGCAAGAGATTCTTCTAGTATGGCTTTCCTTGATACTACAATATTGCCTTGCTTTTTATCCATCTTTAATATACGAAATTTTTGCTTTTTGCCTAACAACGGGGTGATATCTTTAACTTGTCTTAAAGCTACATGACTTGCTGGCAAAAATGCTACAACACCTTTTATATCTACAGTATATCCACATTTAATTGAGCTAAATATTACTCCTTCAACGTCTTCTTTCTTTTCTGCAGCTTCTTCAAGTTTTTGCCATAACTCATCTCTGATAGCTTTTTCTCTGCTCAGTACTACACTACCATTACGACCTTCTATCTTCTCTAAATATAGCTTTACTTTGGATCCTATACCAATGTTTTGATAGTCATCACCTAGCTCAAATTCTTTAAGTGAAACAATACTTTCAGATTTTAATCCTGAATCTATTGTTACATACCCTTTGTCTATGCAGATAATAGTACCTTCTATTATTTGTCCTTCTTTTACACTATCATCAATGAATCCTTTCAAGGCATATTGAAATTCTGAGCTACCATTATTATCGGAATCTTCTGTTTCAAGATTATGGCTAATAAATTTATTAGATTTTATTCTTTTAATATTATGTAAATAATTGTCTGACTCTAAATTTGGTTTTGTTTGAAGGTTTTCCATAAAATATAGCCTATTTTAAAATTAGCAAAAGCAATAAAAACCATATTATTATTATTTGCCATACTTTACAAGTAGGTTTTTATTTTTTCTTTAATGTATAAAAATACCTGTTCCTTAGTCATGTATGAAGCATTAATGTATAATGCATCTTTTACTTGTAGCAAAGGTGAAAATTCTCTATAAGTATCCCTAATATCTCGTTCTATTATTTGTTGATGTATTTTTTTATACATTTGCTTCTTTTGATGTAGCATTTCTTTGAATCTTCTTTGTGCTCTAATGGATGTTTGTGCTGTAATAAAAATTTTAAAATCTGCATCAGGGAAGACTACAGAAGATGTGTCTCTACCATCAAGAATTATTCCTGGTTTTGCTAAATAGATAAGTTTACGCTGTATAGGTAATAACGCAAGTCTAATATGCTTATGTCTTGCTAAAATCGAAGCAACCTTACCTATGTCTTCATTGTTGTATGATATAGTATTACTGTCCTCTAGAAGTAATGATAGTATTTTTTCTTCTAAGTTACTATCAATTTTTAAATTATTTTGTGCTGATATTCCAAATATTGCAGCTATTATCCTATATATTTTTCCTGTATCTAAGTATTGAAAATCAAGGAAATTTGCTAATTTTTTAGCTAAACTTCCTTTCCCTGAAGCAGAAGGACCATCAATTGTTATAACGAAATTATTGCAATGCTTGGTCATGATTTTGTATAAAAATAGAATATAATGCTATAGCTGCTGCATTTGATACATTTAAGCTATCGATTTTTTTTGATATTGCAATTTTTAATAAAAAGTCACAATTTTCTTTTGTTAATTTGCGCATTCCTTTGCCTTCTGCTCCAAAAATTATTAATCTTTTGCTATCCAGTATTGTTTTGTGTAAAAATTCTCCTTCTTTTGCATCAAATCCATAGCACCAGTAACCTGCTTTTTTTAACAGGTTTATTGTATTGACTATATTTATTACATATACAATTGGAATCATTTCGATGGCACCACTTGAAGTTTTTGACATTCCACAATTTTCTGAAGGTGAATTATGATATGGTAGTATAATAGCATCTACATTAAAACATACAGCTGATCTGATAATGGATCCTATATTATGGATATCTGTAACTTGGTCTAAGAGTATTATTGTTGAATTTTCTTTAGATCTATTTAATACTTCTTCTATTGTTATTGAATTAATAGTTGATGCTCTTAATATAATGCCTTGATGATTGCTATTATGTGGTGAAAGTGAATTGATATAGTTAAGGCTTACTTGTTTTAAATTTATATTCTTTTGTTTACATAATTCTGAAATTTTAGACATTTCGTTATTGTTTTGCATAAAATTTTCTGTTACTAAAAGTTCATAACATTTCCTACTTTTGTTTTGCAAAGCAGCAATGCATGCGTGTTTTCCGTAAATCCATACTTTGTTTTTGCTCATAGAAACGTCGTTGTTATTTTTGATTTTTTTTAATTAGATATTGACATATTGTAATCTTTAATTTAGTTAAATCAATTCTAATCTAAATTTTTTTGGTATCGTTTTTTATTTTTTTATGCTAATTAATGAGGTGTTAGATTAGCGTTAGTGTTTTTAGGAGGAGTGGCCGAGTGGTCTAAGGCAACAGACTGTAAATCTGTCCACTAATGTGATCGTAGGTTCAAATCCTACCTCCTCCACGGTTATGCGGGTATAACTCAATGGTAGAGTCTCAGCCTTCCAAGCTGATTACGTGGGTTCGATTCCCACTATCCGCTCTTTATTTTGAAATGGTTTAAAGGTGTTAAAGGTATTTGTTTATGGTAGAAGAAAGGAAACCACATATAAATGTAGGGACAATAGGGCATGTTGATCATGGTAAGACAACATTAACAGCAGCGTTAACAACAGTGTTAGCGAAGAGATTAAGTGGAGAAGGTAATAAAAGTGTAAAATATGATGAAATAGATAAAGCACCAGAAGAGAAAGCAAGAGGTATAACCATTTCAACAGCACACGTAGAATATGAAACAGAGAATAGACATTATGCGCATGTAGATTGTCCGGGACATGCTGATTATATAAAAAACATGATAACAGGTGCTGCGCAAATGGATGCAGCAATATTAGTAGTCTCTGCAACTGATGGAGCAATGCCTCAAACAAGAGAACATATACTATTAGCAAAGCAAGTTGGAGTAAAAGATATAGTAGTATGGATGAATAAATGTGATGTTGTAGATGATGAAGAAATGTTGTCATTGGTTGAGATGGAGATAAGGGAATTATTATCAAAATATGGATATCCAGGGGATGATATAGATGTTGTCAGGGGATCTGCAGTTAAGGCATTAGAAGAAGAAACAGGCTCAGGTGTGTGGAGTGAAAAGATTATGGAATTGATGAATGCCTTAGAGAAAATAAATTTACCGACAAGAGAAAAAGACAAGCCATTTTTAATGTCGATAGAAGATGTATTTTCAATACCTGGAAGGGGTACAGTAGTAACAGGAAGGATAGAAAGAGGAGTAATCAAAGTAGGGGATAAAATAGAGATAGTAGGGTTACGTGATGTGCAAAGCACAGTATGTACAGGAGTTGAAATGTTCCATAAGGCATTAGATGCGGGTGAAGCAGGGGATAATGCTGGTATATTATTAAGAGGGATAAAGAAGGAAGATGTAGAAAGGGGGCAAGTATTAAGTGCGCCTGGTCAAATACATTCATATAAGAAATTCAAAGCAGAGGTATATATATTAAAGAAAGAAGAAGGTGGAAGACACACTCCATTTTTCTCAAATTATCAGCCACAATTTTATGTTAGGACGACTGATGTAACAGGGAATATAAAATTACCTGATGGAGTTGAGATGGTAATGCCTGGAGATAATATAAATATCGAAGTAAGTTTAGATAAGCCTGTTGCTATTGACAAGGGATTGAGGTTTGCAATTCGTGAAGGCGGTAGAACTGTAGGCTCTGGTATTATTACTGAAATTTTGGAGTAGGTATTTTATGGTAACGCAAAAGATATATATTGAGCTTAAGGCATTTGATAGTTGTTTATTGGATAGATCTGCACGTAGTATTATTTTGACTGCTAAGAGAAGTGGTGCACGTGTTAATGGTCCGATTTTTTTTCCTCGTAAGATTATGAAATTTATTGTTAATCGATCTACTCATGTTGATAAGAAATCTAGAGAACAATTTGAAATTAGGACTCATAAGCGTTTAATTAGTCTACCGAAAGCTAATTCTACAATTATTCAAGCATTGATGAGCTTGCAATTACCTGCTGGTGTAGATGTTAAAGTTAAGGTGATTGGGGGTAACAATGGCTAAGAGAATAGGATTATTTTTAGAAAAAGTGGGTCATACGGCAATTTTTGATAATGAAGGTAAAAGAGTACCAGTTACTTTATTACATTTAAGAGATTCTTTTATTGTTTCTACAAAAATTAAAGATGTTCATGGTTATAATGCTGTAGTATTAGGGGTAGAAGCTTCTGTTAATCTAAAGAAGCCTCAATCAAAAATTTTAGAAAAAAGCAATATTACTGCTAAGTGTAAGATCTTTGAATCTAGGGTTGATAATCTAGATGGTTTAGTAGAAGGAGCTAAAGTTTTTATTACTCATTTTGTCAAAGATCAGTACGTTGATGTTACTGGATATTCTTTAGGAAAAGGTTTTGCGGGTGTTATGAAGCGACATAATTTTAAGGGATTAAAAGCATCTCATGGTGTTTCTATTGCTCATAGATCTCAAGGTTCAACAGGTCAATGTCAAGATCCTGGTAGGGTATATAAAGGAAAAAAAATGGCTGGCCATTTGGGGGATAGTAAAGTAACAGTACAGAATCTTAAGGTTATTTTAGTTGATCAGGAAAGATCTTTATTGGTTGTAAAAGGTAATAATATTCCTGGGGCTAAGGGATCTTATGTTTTTGTAAAAGATGCTATAAAAAAATCGGTACCAAAGGATTCTTTTCCTATATGTGTTGAAGATTTAAAATTAGATAATGTTGTGTGAGATCAATATGGAAGTTAGTATACTAAATGTAAATAGTGATAGAATTGGGACGATTAATTTAAATCCTTTAGTATTCTCTGTGAATTATAGGCCAGATATATTAAAGATGGTAGTTGATTGGCAATTATCTAAAAGGCGTGCTGGGACACATAAAACGAAAACTATAGGTGATGTTTCTGGTACAACTGCTAAGCCTCATAGGCAAAAACATACTGGTAGGGCAAGACAAGGTAGTCTACGTAGTCCACAATTTAGAGGTGGTGCTGTTATTTTTGGTCCTGTAGTAAGAAGTCATGCTTATTCATTAAACAAGAAAGTTCGTAATTTAGGGTTGAAGGTTGCTTTATCATTAAAGAATTCTTGTGATAAATTGTTGATTTTAGATAGTATTGATGTTAATTTTGTGAAGACTACGCAAATGTTACAGTTTATTAAAAATTTTAAGCATAAGTCTTTTCTGATTATTGATAAAGATTATAATAAAAGTGTAGTCTGCTCTTGTAGAAATTTGCATAATGTAACTTTGTTAAAGCAAATTGGAACAAATGTTTTAGATATTTTAAGGCATGATTGCATAATTTTAACTGTTGAAGCTGTGAAATATTTAGAAGAAAGGTTATTATGATTAATTATTTTAACGTTATACAGTCATCTATTATTACAGAGAAAGCAGTATTATTAAATGAGAAGTTTAATAAGTATGCTGTATACGTATCTGTTGATGCTAACAAACAAAAGATCAAAAAGGCTTTAAAAATGGTATTTGATTTAGATGTTATTCGTATTAATGTTTTAAATCAAAAAGGTAAGAAAAAGTGTTTTAAAGGTATATTTGGTCGTAGGAAAGATAGAAAAAAGGTTTATTTTTCTTTACCAAAGGATCAAAATTTTAAATATATGGGAATGAAATAGAATTAAGATGGGTATTAAGAATTTAAATTCAGTAACAGCATCTTTACGTGGTACTGTGTTGTTAGATAAATCAATGTTATGGAAGGGTAAGCCGGAAAAATCTTTAGTTAGTTATAAGATTTCTTGTGGTGGTAGAAACTCTCGTGGTGTTATTACTGTACGTCATCGTGGTAAAGGTCATAAGCGCTTATATAGGATTATTGATTTTAAAAGGAATAAATTTGGTATTCCTGCGACTGTTGAAAGGTTGGAGTATGATCCAAATAGAACGGCATTTATTGCGCTGTTATCCTATGATGATGGTGAGAAATCTTATATAATTGCGCCTAATGGATTAAAAAAAGGTGATGTTGTTGTATCTGGGGATGGGGCTGATATATTACCTGGAAATTGTCTTATGTTGAAGTCAATTCCTGTAGGTACATTTGTTCATAATGTTGAGCTAAGACCTGGCAATGGTGGAATAATTGCAAGATCTGCTGGTACTTATGCTCAATTGATGAGTAAAGATGGTATATATGTTTTATTAAGATTAAGTTCAGGGGAGATAAGGAAAGTATTATCTGATTGTTGTGCTACTGTAGGTATAGTATCTAATCTAGATAATCAGAACGTAAAATTAGGTAAAGCTGGAAGAAATAGATGGTTAGGTATTAGGCCTACTGTGCGTGGTGTTGCGATGAATCCTATAGATCATCCTCATGGTGGAGGTGAAGGTAAAACTTCTGGAGGTAGGAATCCTGTTACTCCGTGGGGTGTGTCAACAAAAGGGAAGAAAACTAGGAAGAGAAATAAATCTAGTAATAAGTATATTAAGCGTGTATCTGATAAGGGGTAGAATATGTCTAGATCTGTTAAAAAGCCTCCTTTTTGTGCGCCGCATGTTTTACGATTGGTAAATAAAGCTGTAGCTCAAAATAAATTAAATTCTATTATCAATATTCATTCTAGATCTTCTGTGATCTTAAATAAATTTATAGGTTTAACTTTCGGTGTTTATAATGGTAAGACCTATGTTCCTGTAAAAGTTAATGATAATATGGTTGGGCGTAAATTTGGGGAATTTTCTCCAACTCGTCGTTATACTGGCCATGTGAGTGATAAGAAGGTATCTAGGAAGTAAAATTGGTTTAAATTATGAGTAAAGAAGTATCGATAATGGCTAAAGGTATTGGGCTAAGATCTACTCCTTCCAAATTAAATTTGGTTGCTGATTTGATTAGAGGAAAAGATGTATCTGTAGCTATAATGTATTTAAAATTTTGTAAAAAGAAGTCTGCTGGATATATCAGTAAGGTTTTAAAATCTGCTATTGCCAATGCGCAAGCTAATTATAATGTTGATCTTGATAATCTTTACGTAAAAGAAGTTCTGGTTGGAAAGTCTTTTTCTTTACGTAGGATTCATGCTCGTGCACGAGGTAAAGCATGTAGAGTGCATAAGCATTATGGTAATGTTATCATAAAATTATTTGAGAGGATGTAATTTATGGGTCAGAAGTCTAATCCTATTGGATTAAGGTTAAAGATAATCAATACATGGGATTCTTTGTGGTATGCTAATAAAGATTATACTACAAAGCTACATGAAGATTTTTTATTACGTAAGTTTATAAAAAAAGCTTTTTATCATGCTTCGATTAGTAAGGTTGTTATAGCTAGAAAAGTGGATGTGATTATAGTTAATGTGTATTCTGCTAAGCCTGGTGTAATTATAGGTAAAAAAGGTGCTGACATTGATAAAGTAAAGCAGCAAATTGTTAGAATGATAAATAATAATATTGAATTAAATATAATAGAAATAAAGAAGCCTGAATTGAAAGCAGTTTTAATAGCAGAAAATATAGCACAGCAATTAGAGAAAAGAATATCTTTTAGACGTGCAATGAAAAGAAGTGTGCAAAGCTGTTTAAA
Organism: Ehrlichia japonica; assembly: GCF_000632845.1. Taxonomy (NCBI): domain Bacteria; kingdom Pseudomonadati; phylum Pseudomonadota; class Alphaproteobacteria; order Rickettsiales; family Anaplasmataceae; genus Ehrlichia; species Ehrlichia japonica. Next base: position 392,328 of record NZ_CP007474.1, read on the forward strand.
AATAGGAGCAAAAGGAATAAAGGTTAGTTGTGCTGGTAGACTAGGTGGAGCTGAAATTGCTAGAACTGAATGGTATAAGGAAGGAAGTGTTCCGTTGCATACTTTTAGAGCTAATATAGATTATGGTTTTTCTGAAGCAAAAACAATTTATGGAATAATAGGTGTTAAGGTTTGGGTTTATCTTGGCGACACGAAATCGAGTAATGAGTAATTAGTGAGTAGAAATTATGTTTATACCTAAGAAAACTAAATATAAGAAGGATTTTAAAGGGCGTATTAGTGGCAATGCAAAAGGTGGATATACTTTATCTTTTGGGTCCTATGGATTAAAAGCTTTAGAACCAGATAGGTTAACTTCTAAACAGATTGAATCTGCGAGGAGAAGTATTTCAAGGACCTTAAAACGTGTTGGTAAAGTATGGATCAGAGCATTTTGTCATACTTCTGTTAGTAAAAAACCTATGGATGTTCGTATGGGAAAAGGAAAGGGAAGTGTTGAAATGTGGGTATGTAAAGTAAAACCTGGCAAGATATTGTTTGAAATAGGTGGAGTTCCATTAAATTTAGCAAGGGAAGCATTGAATAAAGCTCAAGCTAAGCTTCCAATGAAATGTAAGTTTGTTAGTGATGAATTGTAAAGGTATTGAGCTATGGATATTGTTGATATAAGGTCTAAAACTAGTAGTGAGTTGTATGAGTTGTTAGTAAGTTTAAGGAAGGAATTGGTTCATGCTGTACTAAGTAAGAAAATTGATAAATCAAGTAACCATTTTTATTGTACAAATATAAAAAAAGATATAGCTAAGGTATTAACAATATTGAATGAAAGAAAAAAAGAGGAAAAGCATGTCTAATAAGAGAGTTTTAACAGGGATTGTAATTGGTGCAAAGTGTGATAAAACTATAAAGGTAATGGTTTCTCATATGATAAGACATAAGACATATAAAAAAATAATAAAGAAGTGTAAGAATTATATAGTACATGATGAACATAATCAGTATAAGTGTGGTGATGTTGTGAAGATACAGGAGCATATACCTATATCTGCTACTAAAAGGTGGATTGTAATTTAAAAGGTAATAGTTTATGATACAGAAGAATACTTTATTAGATGTTGCAGATAATTCTGGTGCACGTAAAGTGTTGTGTATAGGGTTGTTAGGTGGTAAAAAATCTGCTTCAGTTGGTGATATTATTATTGTTTCTACTAAGGTAATTACTCCGCGAGGAAAAGTTAGTAAAGGGAAAGTTTATAAAGCAGTGGTTGTTAGGGTAAAGAAAGCAGTACGTAGATTAGATGGGAGTGTTATGAGATTTTCAAGTAATGCTGTTGTATTAATTAATGATCAAGGTGATCCGTTAGGGACTCGTGTATTTGGTCCGATTAAAAAATTACCTTTTGGTCTTTTTTCTAAGGTTATGTCTTTAGCTGTAGAGGTATTATAAGATGGGTATAAAGATTATTGCTGGTGATGATGTTATAGTAATCAGCGGCAAAGATAAAGGAAAAATGGGAAAAGTAGTAAAAATTCTGAAAAAAAAGCATTATGGTAAGGATGTTTCTTTTGCAATAATTTCAGGGATTAATGTATGTAAAAAGAGTGTTAAAGCTACTCAAAAGAATGATGGTGGTATTATAAGTGTTGAAAAACCTATAAATCTTTCAAATGTTGCATTATTTGATTCTACACTTGGAATTCAAACAAGAGTAGGCTATAAATTTATTGGTGAAAGAAAAGTGCGTTTTATGAAATCTTCTGGTAAAATTATAGAATAGGTTGTTTTTTTATGTTAAAAGATTTATATAAGAGTCATATTGTGCCGTCTTTAAAAGCTAAGCTTGGATATAGCAATGTGATGCAAGTTCCTAAAATTGTAAAAGTTTGTTTAAATATAGGGTTAGGTGTAAGGGGTTCTGATAGTAAAGTTATGAATTCTTGTGTGCGTGATCTTGCGTTAATAGCTGGTCAGAAGCCTGTAGCAACTTATGCAAAAAAATCTATTGCTGGATTTAAGATACGTAAAGGGTTTCCTATTGGATGTAAAGTTACTTTAAGGAATAATAAAATGTATGAATTTTTAGAGAGACTTATTTATGTTGTTCTTCCTAGAGAACAGGATTTCAAAGGATTATCTGTTAATCAGCTTGATGGTTGTGGTAACTTATCAATTGGTATAAAGGAGCATATTTCATTTTTAGAAATAGACTATGATAAAATAGATAAGATACTAGGATTAGATATTAACATTGTAACAAATGCAGTTAACAATAATGATGCTAAGTTATTGTTAATGGAATTTGGTTTTCCATTTATTAATTAAAGGGTATTCATGTCAAGAAAATCTGTTATACAAAGAAATTTAAAGCGTATATCTGTTTGTAATAGATTGAAGAGTAAGAGAGAGGAATTAAAAGCTATAATTAAAGATCAATCTCTCTCTATGAATGATAGGTTTTTAGCTCAGATAAAATTATCTAAGCTTCCTAGAGATTCATCTTATATTAGAATTAGAAATAGGTGTTTAATTACTGGAAGACCTAGAGGATGTTATAGAAAATTTAAAGTTTCTCGTATTGTTTTACGTCAATTAGGTTCAATTGGACAAATACCTGGGTTGACTAAATCTAGTTGGTAATATTGAAAGGAGGGGTTGGTAGTGTCTTTGTCAGATCCTATTGCTAATTTTTTAACAAGTATACGTAATGGGCAGCTAAGTATGAATAAGGTGGTAGTGGTTTCTTATTCTTATGTTATTCATGCTATATTACAAATTTTACTTTCAGAAGGATATATAGATGGATTTACTGAAAAATCAAAGAGTTCTAATATAAAATTTTTTGAAGTAAAACTAAAATATTATAATGGTGCACCTGTAATTAGTCAGATAGCTAGAATATCAAAGCCAGGTAAAAGGTCCTATTGTTCAGCTAAAAGTATGCCTAAATTTTATAATGGGTTAGGCTTATATATAGTATCGACGTCTAAGGGAATTATGTCAGATTATAATGCTCGTAAGTCTGGTGTTGGTGGAGAAATTTTATGTGGTGTTTTTTAGGAGATTAATTAATGTCAAGAGTTGGCTCTGTGCCTATAGTGATTCCTAGTAATGTTCAGGCAGATTTAATTGATAATCAGCTTACCTTAAAGAATAGTGAAAATTCATTAAAATTGATTTTAAATCATGGTATTCTTTGTAATATTGCTGATGGCAAGATTGTGTTGCGTATTAGTGATAAGTCTATCAAGTCGAGAGTAATGTGGGGAACTTACAGAAGTATAATTAATAATTATGCCATAGGTTTATCTCAAGGATTAGTGGTTGAACTTGAAGTTAATGGTGTTGGTTATAAGGCTGAAGTTAATGGTGAATATTTATCTTTATCATTGGGTTTTAGTCATGGGGTAAAATATAAAATCCCTAAGGGTATTGTTATTCAATGTGTTAAACCTACTCAAATATTGATTAAAGGTTTTGATAAACAAAAAGTATATATGGTAGCATCTGATATATGTTCAATTAGGAAATATAATCCATATAAAGGTAAAGGTATTTCTATTAAAGGTAAATATGTTCATAGAAAAGAAGTTAACAAGAAAAAGTAAAGTGGGGTAATGGTTAAAATTATGGTATATAATTGTACTAGATTTGAAAGACGTAAAAGGCGTGTTAGGTTGAAATTAAAAAAGAATTCATCTTTATTAAGGTTATCTATTTTCAAATCGAATAGGCATTTTTATGTTCAATTAATAGATGATAAATGTGGCAAAACGTTTGCTTCAGCATCTACTTTAGAACGTGAAGTTGTTGCTTTAACTAATAGAAAGGTTAATAGTGATTCTGTAAAAGTTGTTGCAAAGTTGATGTCTGATCGATTGCATAAGTTAGATAATTGTAAAAAATTTGTTTTCGATAGAGGTCTTTATAAATATACGGGAATAGTTTCTGAGTTTGCAAATGAATTGCGGAATTATGGTTTTGAGTTTTAATAAGTAGGTTTTATAATATGGATGTTGTAAAGAAGTCACGAAATGTTCATGGTTCTAATGATTTTTCTGAATTGATAGTTTCTGTGAGGCGAGTTGCAAAAGTTGTAAAAGGTGGCCGTAGATTTTCTTTCTCAGTATTAGTAGTTATAGGGGATGAGAAAGGTAAGGTTGGTTGTGGAATAGGTAAACACCTTGAAGTGTCTGAAGCTAAAATCAAAGCTGTTAATGCTGCTAAGAAAAATATGATCAGAGTGCATTTACGTGAATCTAGGACTTTGCATCATGATATAAAAGCTAAGTTTTGTTCAAGTAAAGTTATGTTAAGGTCAGCTAAGGTGGGTACAGGTATTATAGCTGGTGGTTCTATACGTTTAATTTTTGAAGTTTTAGGGGTACAGGATGTTGTAGCAAAATCTATAGGATCTTCAAATTCACATAACGTTGTATATGCTGTTTTTGCTGCTTTTAGAAAAATGCTATCACCGAAGCAGGTAGCTAATAAAAGGAGTAGGAAGATAGGTGATATTATTGAAAATAGGTAATTTATGGATACAGTTATAAAATTAAATAATATATTTAGCGGATTACCTAAAAAGAAAAAACCTAAGGTGTTAGGTAGAGGTATAGGTTGCGGAAAAGGTAAGACTTCTGGTCGTGGGCATAAAGGGCAGAAGGCAAGATCTGGGGTTTCTATAAACGGGTTTGAAGGTGGTCAACAATCTATATTTACCAGATTGCCTAAAAGAGGATTTAATTCTCTGATTAGAGATAGGTATTCAATAATCAATTTGTCTACAATTCAGAGGTTAATTGATAGTAAAAAAATTGAAGATGTTTCTGCGATTACGAAAAAAATTTTATTTAATCTAGGAATTATTTCTTCTGTTCAAGAAAAAATTAAGATTCTTGGAAATGGTAAATTAAATACTGCAGTGGCAATTGAGTATGATTTTATTTCAAAGTCAGCAAGGTCACAAGTTACTTTATTAAGTAATGTGTCAGAAAGTAAATAATAATATTTAAATTCATAGTTAAGTAGTCTTATGTCACAAAAAATGGATTTACTATCTTGGAATAAGGATAATTTATTAGGTAAGCTTTGGTTTACTTTATTGTGTCTTATTATATACCGTTTAGGTACATATATACCAATTCCTGGTATTAATCCAGATGTAATAGATGCAGTAGTTGCAAAACATTCTGTAGGTGTGTTAGGAATTTTTAATGTATTTTCTGGTGGTGCTTTAGGTAGAATGACTATTTTTGCATTAAATGTTATGCCATATATAGTCTCTTCTATAATTGTTCAGCTATTATCAGTAACTATTCCAAAACTAAATGATCTTAGGCAAAATGGTGAATTAGGACGAATTAAAATTAATAGTTATATACGATATATGACTATTTTTTTCTGTTTAATTCAAGGTTTTGTTATTTTGCTTGGATTAGAAAAAATGAATACTGAAACTAGTATTGTAGTCATTGATCCTGGTATATTATTTCGTATAGTAGGTATCAGTAGTCTATTAGGTGGTACAATGTTTTTACTTTGGTTAGGAGAAAGAATTAGTAAAAACGGGATAGGTAATGGTGTATCTATGATTATATTTACAGGTATAGTAGCTGAATTGCCTGGATCTTTTTCTTCTATGTTTTTATTAGGTAAAAATGGTAATGTTCCAATATTTGTGATTTTATTAATGCTTTTAATATTTTTTGCATTATTATTATTAATTATTTTTATTGAGAAATCTTATAGAAAGATATTAGTACAGTATCCTAAGAGACAAGTTAAAAATAAGTTATATGGTAGTAGTTCTACTTATATTCCATTAAAAATTAATATTTCTGGGGTAATTCCACCTATTTTTGCTAATGCTTTATTATTATCTCCGATTACAATAGCAAATTTTCATCAAGGGTCTGCATGGTCTGATTTTATATTGATGCATTTTTCATCTGGTAAGTTGCTGTATATGGTATGTTATGCATTATTAATAATATTTTTTGCATTTTTTTATACGGCTTTTGTTTTTGATTCGAAAGAAACATCACAGATCTTAAAAAAAAATGGAGGTTTTATTCCAGGAAAAAGACCTGGAAATGGTACTTGTGAATACTTTAACTATGTGATAAAAAGATTAACTGTTTTAGGATCAATTTATTTAACAATTATTTGCATAATTCCTGAATTAATAAGGTATAACTATTCTGTTTCTTTTACTTTAGGAGGTACTAGCTTTTTGATAATAATAAACGTAATAATTGACACATTCTCTCAGGTACAGACACATTTATATTCAAGCAGATATAGTACATTAATTAAAAAATCTGAACTATGGAAAATAAAATAAATATACTAATTTTTGGTCCTCCTGGGTCTGGTAAAGGTACACAATGCCGTATTTTGTCAGAAAGTTATAGTACTATTTCTGTAATTTCAACAGGAGATTTGTTAAGGAATGAAGTAAAACTTGATACCGATGATGGTAGAAGAATTAAGCAAGCTATGGAATCTGGTGATTTAGTGAGTGATGATGTAGTCTGTAAAATGTTTGTTAAATCTATTAGTAAAATAAAGAATGGGTTTTTGTTAGATGGATTTCCAAGAAATTTAGAGCAAGCAAGGTTTTTAACAGGAATTTTAGAAGAATATAATAGTCAGATTGATATAGTAATACAATTGCAATTAGATCTAGAAACAATAAAGAATAGGTTATATGGCCGTATTTTATGTAAAAATTGTGGACAGGTTTCTAATTTAAATTTTTTTGATAAAACAATAAATGAGATTTTTTGTAAGTTTTGTAAAAGCAATCAACTAGATTATCGTTATGATGATAAAGTAGAAGTTATCATAAAAAGAGTAAATCAATATAATGAAGAGATAAAACAATTAGAGAATTATTATTGTGGTAAGATTGTGTGCATTGATGCAGGTAGGTCAATAGAAGAAGTTACTTGTGATATAAAAGGCAAAATAGACCCTTTAATTATTGGTTGACGTTAATCTGCATATTTGCTATATTACAAAACATTTGTTATCTTGTGGAGGAGAGTTAGTGGCGCGTATAGCTGGAGTAAATATTCCTACAAATAAGCGTATAGTTATTGCTTTAACTTATATATATGGTATTGGTCTTTCTTTAGCTAATAGAATCTGTGAGGGTTGTAATATTGATCATAATATTCGTGTTGTGAATTTAAATGATGATGAGATTATTAGAATTAGGAATTTTATTAGAGAGAATTATATAGTAGAAGGCGATCTAAGAAAAGAAGTTAGTATGAATATTAAGTTTTTAACTGACATAGGATGCTATAGAGGGTTAAGGCATAGGAGAGGGCTGCCTGTTCGTGGTCAAAGGACTCATACTAATGCTAAAACTCGTAAGGGTAGGTCGAGATTACCAGTTGCTGCTAAGAAAAAATAACAAGGTATATTATGAGCGTATTGTATAAAAAGAAAAAAAGAAATGTTGTAGTTGGGGTAGTACATATTCATGCTACCTATAATAATATCATTGTGACAGTTACAGATCAGCAAGGACATTCGTTAATATGTACTTCTGCTGGAGCATGTGGCTTTAAAGGTTCTAAGAAAGCAACTCCTTATGCAGCACAAGAAACAGCAAGTCATGCTGTTAGAACAGTTGTTGAACAAAATGGGATGAAAACAGTGTCTATTAAAGTTTCTGGTCCTGGTGCAGGTAGAGAAGCAGCTATAAGAGCTGTACAGGCTTGTAATTTAAATGTTACTTCTATTAAAGATACTACAAAGCTTCCGCATAATGGATGTAAACTTCCAGGAAGACGTAGAGTTTAAGTGTATTTGTTACTATGTGAGGTTCTGTTGTGATTTTTGATGAGGATTCTAATTCTATTGCTCAAGACTCGGGTTATATGGCGGTAGGTAATGCGTACTCTAATGGAGTGAGTTATATATCAATGAGTGATCATTGGAGTAAGTTGACTAAGCCTTCTTCTATTAAGGTGGTTCCTAATGGTACTTCTCCGAACAAGGCAGATTTAATTATTGAACCTCTTGAGAGTGGTTTTGCTTTAACTTTAGGTAATGCTTTAAGAAGAGTCATGGTGTCCTCTTTACGTGGCTTTGCTGTTTATGGGGTTGAGATAGAAAATGTTTTGCACGAATTTACTTCGATTTCTGGAGTTAGGGAAGATGTAACAGATATTCTTTTGAATATTAGCATGATGAGAGTAAAACTTTCTGGTATGAATAGTAAGGTTTTATCTCTTAAAGTAAAGGGACCATGTGAGGTAAGGTCTGGGATGATAGCTGATACTGATGATTGTATGATACTGAATAAAGATTTATTAATTTGCACTTTAGATCAGGGTGTAGATTTTAATATAAAGATGTATGTTAATGCTGGAAAAGGTTATGTTCCAGCTGTGAAGCGTAGATCAATTAGTAAGCTTGGTGATATACCAGTAAATTTCATTGCTACTAATGCTCTCTATAGTCCTATAAAAAAGGCATCTTTTAAAGTAGAAAGTAGCCGTATTGGCCAATTTACAGATTATGATAAATTAATTATGTCTGTGGAGACAGATGGATCTATTTTGCCTGATGAAGCAGTGGCATTAGCTGCAAGAATTTTACAAGATCAATTTCAACCGTTTATTAATTTTGATGAAACTGATGAGCCTCATAAGAAAGTTGATACTAAAGATACATTACCTTATGATTCTAATTTATTGCGTAAAGTTGATGAATTAGAACTTTCAGTAAGATCTTATAATTGTTTGAAAAATGATAATATTACTTATATAGGAGATTTGGTTCAAAAAACTGAATCTGATATGTTGAGAACTCCAAATTTTGGTAGAAAGTCGCTTAATGAGATTAATGAGCTTTTAGCAAGTATGAATTTGCATTTAGGAATGAAGATTGCGAATTGGCCTCCTGAATCCATTGAGAGTTTAAGTAAACAATATAGTGAAGAATGAGGTTGTATTATGAGGCATCGTGTTGCTCATAGAAAGTTTTCTCGTACCAGTGCTCATAGAGTATCTATGCTTTTGAATTTGTGTATATCTTTAATTAAGCATGAAAGGATATCTACTACTTTACCTAAAGCAAAGGAAATACGTCCTTATGTAGAAAAGCTTATTACCATTGGTAAAGTCTATAAAGAAAAAAATTTAGTTTATGGAAAAAGGTTATTAATTTCTAAAATTAAAAATCCTGATGCAGCTGATAAATTAATTGATGTATTGTCAGTACGCTATAGAAATAGAAATGGTGGATATACTAGAATTATAAAAAATGGATTCCGTAAAAGTGATAGTGCACCTATAGCAATTATAGAGTTTGTTGATAGACAGGTAGCAACTGTTGAAAGTAATAATAAGAGTTCTTAATTTTGTATTTTTATAGTATTCTCATGTTTTTTATCTAAAGTGATTGGTTATGAGGTTTACACTTTCATGGTTGAGACAATATCTTGATACAAATGTTTCTTTGGATTTAATAATTAAGAAGCTTAGTGATATTGGTATAGAAGTAAATAGTGTAGATTATTGTGATCATTTAAAAACTTTTGTAATTGCTGAGGTATTAGAAGTAATTCCTCATCACGCAGCTGATAAGTTAAGGGTGTGTAAAGTATTTGATGGAAAGGAAATTTTCCAGGTTGTGTGTGGTGCTTCTAATGTAAGAACTGGTATGAAATCTGTCTTAGCACATGTTGGTAGTGTAATGCCAAAAAATCAATATGTGATTAATATGGTAAAACTGCGAGGTGTTGAAAGTTATGGCATGCTATGTTCTAAGGATGAATTAGGAATTATAGGCCATAATGATTCTAGTGATGGAATAATTGAATTGCCATCCACTTATAATGTAGGAGATACTTTTTTTCCTTGTGATCCAGTAATAGAAGTTAACATTACTCCAAATCGTGGAGATTGTTTAGGAGTATATGGTATAGCTCGTGATTTAGCTGCTGCTGGTATAGGGGAATTGAGGTGTGTAGATCATCAAGTTATTAGTAATTCTACCGATTCTAATACTTCCCCAATTGAGGTTTGTGTACAAGTTGATGGAATAGTCAAGGGAAGATATATTAAAGGAATAAAAAATCGTGAAAGTCCTAAGTGGTTAAAGGATTATTTGTTAGCATGTGGGATAAGTTCAGTTTCATTTGTTGTTGACATAACAAATTATATTATGCTGTCTTTCAATAGGCCACTTCATGTATATGATGCAAGTAAAATAACGAAGAAACTGATTTTTAAAAAAGCTGAAAATCAAGTAGAATTTGCTGCTCTTAATAATAAAAAATACATTTTAGGTGCAGAAAATATTATAGCTGTTGACTTAGATAATAATGTCCATGGTATTGCTGGAATAATAGGTTCTCAATTAAGTAGTTGTTTATTAGATACAAGGGATATTTTTTTAGAATCTGCATGGTTTAATCCTGTAGATATTGTTCTATCTTCAAGAAAAATTAAATTATCTACTGACGCTAGTTATCGTTTTGAAAGATTTCTTGATCCTAAATTTTTGCAAACTGGGCTAGATTTAGCTACAAAAATGATCTTGGAATATTGTGGTGGGGAGTCTTTTGATGTTGTTTCTGATGAAAATTATTTAGTTAATGATATTGAATTAGATTTTCCTCTAGAATCTGTAAGAAAAGTGGGAAATGTTGATATTTTAGTAGAACAAATTTCTGATTTTTTGATTAAGCTTGGCTTTATTATAGATAATAGTAATGGATGTGTTTGGAAAGTGACAGTTCCTTCATGGAGATCTGATATTAAGCATCATTCTGATGTTATAGAAGAAGTTCTTCGGTTATATGGATATGATCAAATAGTTGAAGAACCTATACCTATTTCTCATGTTGATATTACTGATAACTGTTATGATAGATTAAGATCAGTGCTATTGGCTGAAGGGTTGATGGAAGTAATCACTTGGTCATTTACAAATATAACGTTTGCTAAGAAGTTAGGTTATGATTCGGAATTATTGCTAATAGATAATCCCATTAGTGATAAGTTAAATTTAATGCGTCCTAGTATTTTATTGAATTTGCTTCAGGTTGTTTCTGAGAATCAAGCATATGGAAATAGCGAGATAGCTATTTTTGAGATAGGTCAAATTTATAGTATTAATAATGTATGTAGTAATAACAGTTATGTGGTAGGTGGCGTCAGATATGGAAATAATTTCCCACGCAATCTTTATAAACTTGATAGATCTGTTGATATTTTTGATGTCAAATCTGATGTTATTAGTATATTACAGGAATTAAATATTGAGTCTAGTGCTGTAGAATTTAAAAAATCTGACAGATCATATCTCCATCCTGTGAAGTCTGCAGATGTATATTTTAACAATATTTTGTTAGGGTATTTTGGAGAACTACATCCTGATATTATGCATTTATATGAAATAAAACGTCCAATAGTTTGTTTTGAGGTATTTTTGTATAAAATTCCTCAAGTAGATTTAGTACGTAAAGAATTTGTAGAATCATGTTATCAGTGTGTAAAACGTGATTTTGCTTTTTTAATTAATAAAGATATAAGTGTACAACGTTTAATAGATGTTACCAAAAATAGTAATAGTACCTTAATAGATAATGTTGCAGTTTTTGATTTATATGAGGGAAATAATATAGGTGATAATAAATTATCTGTTGCATTATCAGTTACTTTCAAGCCTGTTGATCACACATTAAATGATCAAGAAATAAAAGATGCGTCTGATTTGATAATTAATGCTGTAGCTCAGGAACTTGGTGGGGTATTAAGATCTTTTTAAGTTGTGAAAATTGTGTGTCTTTTTGCTATTCATTTATTTGATATTTACGAATGTTGTTTATGTTACACTGGGGTGCACAAGTATAGTAGATTATATAATTTTTTAAGTATGGTATAAGAATATTTTTCTAATTGTTAGCATTGCTAAAAAAGTCTTTGATTACATCTTCTTAGATGTGCTATTTAATAATATACAAGTATCATAGGGAAAAATTATTAATATTTATCACTTAAGTAACATCTCAATATCAATATAACTGTATGATCCATGATAATTAGTGTGTGCATGTTATTAAATGTAAAAGCTGGTTTTTGAAAACAATACCATACTAATAAGTACAAGCTTAAAATAAATATTCTTATTATAATGTCTGGAGTGATATATTCATAAACAATAAAAACTCATAGGTCCTTCTATATCCTGTTTACAATAGCCAATTTACTGTTAGCGTATAGTTTTATAGAAAAATATATAACACTTGTTCAAGATTACATGGGTAGAATATATTTTTAATCACAGTATATGGGATATGTGGCAAATATTAAGTTGTTTATAAAATAAAATACATTAATATTTTAATATTTATTAAAATATATATTATTAATGAATGTAATTGTAAAAAAAATAATATTATTGTTACGTAAGAATCTTAATGACAATAAAAATATGCTGGTAATTTGGATACCAGTATTACAAGGAGTTGGCATAATAGCATACTTTTCTTTGAATAGGGAACCACAGGATGATTTGTTAATATATCTTGTATGTTTATTATTAGTAAGTTTGGTTTTTATTTGTTTAAAAAAGTATAGTGTCTTATTTTTATCAATTTTCTTTGTCGTATTAGGATTTATTAGTGTTCAAATAAAGGCGCATTATTTTGTTAGGGATACATTACGACATCAGGTATATGTAAGGGATATTGTTGCTAGAGTAAAAGAAATAAGTACTAAACAATCGTATAAGAGATTGGTTGTTTGTAATATCAAAAATAGTAAATACAAGATAAAATGTATTAGATTGGAAGTTCGTACTAAACTGGATAGTAGGATTGTAATAGGTGATATGGTACAATTTTCTGCAATTATTTATCCTCCATCAGCTGCTGTATCTCCATTTTCTTATGATTTTTCTCGTATAGCATATTTTAAAAATATAAGTGCGGTAGGTTTTGCGATTAGTAATGTATATTTATTTAAAAAAAATGAAAATAGACAAATTATAGAATATATAGAACTTATAAGATTTGGTATATATGAAATGCTTCTACGAAGCTTAACAGAAGATAGTGCTAATATATTAAGTGCGTTATTAATAGGGAAAAAAGAGGGTATTAAAGATGATATAATGGATGCTATTAGAAATACAGGAATAGCTCATCTTTTTGCGATTTCTGGATTACATTTATCTTTTATTGCTGGATTGTTTTTTACTTTATCAAGAAATTTATTAGTATTGTCTACAAGATTTGCGGAAAGGTACGACATAAAGAAAATCTCTGCTATTATAGCTATTATCGTGAGTCTAATTTACTTGTTGATTGCTGGAATACCTGTTTCAGCTCAACGTGCTTTTATTATGGTGAGTTGTATTTTTATTGGTGTTTTAATTGATCGAAATCATAATAATTTGTGTTCTATAGCAATTGCATCATTTGTTATATTATTAATTAACCCTGAATCATTGCTAAGTCCAAGTTTTCAAATGTCCTTTGCTGCTGTACTTGCTCTTGTTGCTAGTCGTAATATTTTTTTAAGGTTAGTGATGATGAATAATATGCTACAGTATTTTTTATCAATTATTTTAAGTTCATTAGTTGCAAGTTTAGCTACACTTCCTTATGTAATATATCATTTTAACTATTTTTCTATAGCAGGTGTTTTTGCTAATTTACTTGCAATTCCAATTACAACATTCTTTATAATGCCATTAGGGTTGTTATATATTGTATTGGGTATTGTTAATTTAGAGTTCTGTATTTCATGGATGGTAGAAAGTTCGGTTAGGGTACTTATATATATAACTCAATATATTTCTAAAATAAATGGCTTAATAGTGTTATTGCATGCTTTTTCTTCAGTATCTATATTGGTTATTACTCTAGGATTTTTATTTTTATGTTTATGGAAAGGAAGCATGAGATTCTGTGGATTAATACTGATTGTATTAGGTGTTTTTATTGGTATTAACTATATAACTCCTGATGTTATGGTGAATCAACACAATATTGTAGTTAAAGAGTCGAATGGTAAGTTATATGCAATTAATCAAAAAGCTCATTTAACAAGTTTTATAAATTTGGCATGGGCAAGACAAAATGGTCAGGAAGAAATGTTGAGGCCTTATTTTGGAAGTAATAAATACTTATCTTGTAAGAAGGGTGAAGGGTGTATGTATAGCAAATTAGGAAAAAATGTTTTGATTGCTTATAATGCTGATTATATAATGCAAAATTGTCTAAATGTAGACTTGATTGTACAAGGTAAGAAATTCATGTATCCAGATGAATGCATAACGCAACATATTGATTATAGTGATACTAGGGAGTCATGTGTTGTTTGGGTGACAAATGGCAGGATAAAAATTGATAAGATATCTGGTAGCAGGATATGGAATACATAAGTAATATTCAGAGCACTACATGAGAGGAGAGGTGCTTGTTCTTGATTTATTAGTAGGGTACGTTAAATAAGTTATTTTATTGTTTTTAACGATACAGCTGTATTAATGAGTTATGTGTATAGTTAATTATTATGTTATTTAATGCACAAATAATAAGATAAAAATTAGTGAAATATCTGATAGCAGGATATGGAATACATAAGTAATATTCAGAGCACACATGAGAGGTGTTTTTGTTCTTGATTTATTAGTAGGGTACGTTAAATAAGTTATTTTATTGTTTTTAACGATACAGCTGTATTAATGAGTTATGTGTATAGTTAATTATTATGTTATTTAATGCACAAATAATAAGATAAAAATTAGTGAAACATCTGATAGCAGGATATGGAATACATAAGTAATATTCAGAGCACTACATGAGATGAGAGGTGTTTGTTCTTGATTTATTAGTAGGGGTACGTTAATAAGTTATTTTATTGTTTTTAACGATACAGCTGTATTAATGAGTTATGTGTATAGTTAATTATTATGTTATTTAATGCACAAATAATAAGATAAAAATTGGTGAAATATCTGGTAATAGTATATAGGAATACATAAGTAATATGCTGTTCAGGTATATTAATAAGAATATTTATTCTCAACTTATACTTGTTAGTAGGATGTTATTTTCAAAAAACTAATCCAATAAAAGTGGTTTAACTTGGGACTCTATATTAGCTAATTTTGATTATTCTTTGCTAAGGCTACATTTAAATATATTCTTATATTTTGGTAGCAGTACTAGTATAGCAACAGTATTGCTAATTAATATCAGTGATATAGAAATGTCAGCTATGTCCCACAGAAGCTGCACTGTTCCTAGTGCTCCTATTGGTATTATTATAGTATATAGAATTTTCCAAATTTTTATACATAAAGTGTCTTTTCCATCTGTGAGATAATATAGAGTGCTTTTAGCACAGACAAACCATGTGAAAATAGTTGTAAATGAAAAGCAAAACATTATTACTATGATAACATAATTTATATATTCTGAATTAAATGCAGATTTAAATGCAGCTATACACATATTGGTACTTTCAAGAGGTCCAAGCCATGTATTAGTGACAAGTATAACAAGAGTTGTGATCAATGTAATAATGACTACTATAAATGGGGAGATTAAAGAAATAAAACTTTGATGTATATTGAAGTCTTTACTGTTGCTATTTATAGAAGAGTGAACCATACCTTCTAGTCCTAGTCCTATGTCTGTTGCAAATATACCTCTAAGAGTTCCTACTTGAATTATATGGAATGTTTCTAATATAAATGCCCCTATCATCCCTGATTTAAAACTTTCAAATGTGAGGAAATTAGAAAAAATTAATTTTATAGAAGGTATAATATTTTCATTAAACTTGTATAGTACAAAAGATGCTAATGCTATATATGCTATAGCCATTGTTGGTACAAGTTTTGAAATTAATGCTGTAATGATTTCCAGTCTTAATATTGTAACAGCAAAGAATACTACACACATGAATAATCCTGCTATTATTGGAGGTTTATTAATTAATTCCATTGGTATTGATAGAGAGTTAACTTGAACAAAATTACCTATTGTAATAGAACATATAAGCATAAGTATAGTAAAAAATATCACAGCTTTTCTTGTTTTAAATGCATGTTTAAAATATATAGCTGGCCCTCCAATGTATTGCTTATTGATTTTTACTCGTGTTTCTATACTTATATAACAAGTTACATATTTGATGATTGAACATAGAATTACTACAATGACCATCCATAAAGCAAATCCTGGATTTCCTGATTTTAATGCAACTGCTGTACCTGAGATATTTCCAACACCTAAATTTCCGCCTATTATTGTACATAATGCAGCAATAGAAAAGGATTTATCACGATATTTTTTCATTGTGATTAATGATATTGCACTTGGGAATTTTGTAATTTGTAAGAATTTGGATTTTATTGATAAATAAATACCAGTAAATAACAGCAAAAACACTGCTGGAAAAGATAACACTAAATTTAACATATTCATAGCTACTTCATGCAAACTAAAACAAGAAAAATTTTTATGACACCAAACTAATTATTTAAAATTTTTTAAGAGTGTAAATGTGGAGCATTTAGATAACTTATCAACCTCAATGACATTTCTTTGAAACTTACTTTTGGTGTGTATCTATTACCAATTAATATATAATAGTACCCTCTAATGGCATACTTAACAAGAATACTTTGTGCCAATACACGAAAACGCCTTTTGATTTTATTACGTATAACAGCTTTACCAACTTTCTTACTTACTGTAAATCCAACTCTAACGTATCCACCTTCTAAAGCACCACTAGGCTCCTTAACAGCTTGCAAAAACAACCCACTACCTCCTATAGAAGTACCATTATCCCTTGCAAATAGAAAACACTTTCTTTTTCTTACTGTAACTATACCTTTTAAGCGCATAAAACACGACGACCCTGAGCACGTCTGCGATTTAAAATCCTTCTTCCCATTTTAGTTGACATCCTTGATCTGAAGCCGTGCCTACGTTTGCGTACAATTCTACTAGGCTGAAAAGTCCCTTTCATATTAGAATTTCCTAATAAGTGTTAAAACTACATTTTAAAGGCTATATGGTGTTATAGTATTTGTCAAGAAGGATGTTTGGTAATTTTTATTATATAAAAGAATAATTTCTCTTAGCTAAGGTCGTTCTATAGAATACTAAAATTACCGCTATAAATTCATAGTTCATTAGAAAAGGATCATTTAAGATGAACGTATGGTCTTTTTTTATTTTTTGTTAAAGTGGTGATTATGTATATAATTACACAAGTTACTGCTTTCTATATTTCAGTTGATGTTAAGAGAATATATGTTGTGTAAAATAAAAAGTATTATGTCTAATTTTGGAGAATATCAGTTGTTGTTAAGATTACATAGCGTAGAAGTAATTTTATTGCTGATATTTCCTAGTTTGGCCAGTATAGCTTTAGTATCTTATAGTGTATTAGGGGCTTGTGGTTATATGCTTTTATGTTCTTTAGGAGCGTTTATCATGAGATCAGCTGGATGCATCATTAATGATATTTTTGATAGGGAAATAGATGCGAAAGTAAAAAGGACAAAAAATAGACCGTTAGCAAATAATAGTCTAAGTGTTTTTCAAGCATTAAAAATATTGATGATACTTTTATTGTGTGCAGGCATATTGCTTGTATTTACTAATATGTATACTGTTAAACTTAGCGTGATATCAATGGTATTAATTATTTTATATCCGTTAGCTAAAAGATGTTTCCCTTGGCCGCAGTTAGTGCTTGGAGTAGTTTTTAATGTTGGAGTATTAATGGGATGTACTATGACTGTTGGTCATTTAACATTGAGTTGTGTATTGCTTTATATAGGATGTATTTTTTGGACAATAGGTTATGATACCATATATGCTTTACAAGATAAAGAATATGATATCAAGTTAGGGGTGCAATCTACTGCAGTAAAATTTGGTAGTGATGTTAGGTTGTGGATTGGACGATTATATATGATTACTGTTACGATGTGGACTTCTGCTGGTATAATTTCTGTGTTACATCCTGTCTTCTATATGGCAATTCTGCTTATTGTCGTAATTTTCTATTATCAGTATAAAAAATCAGATTTTGACAACCCCGAAAAATGTGTGTATATGTTTAAAGTGAATATATATGTAGGATTAATTTTGTTTCTAGGTACTGTGCTTGGTAGGCTACTTTGAGTGATTTTTAAGTAGTACTGTAGTTGTGTGGTGGGTGATGTAGATAAATGCAGGTTGGTGATTTTTCTAAGGCTTATATTAAGTCTTGCTTAAGTGAATTTGTTACTGGTATAACAGTTGTGACTACAGTTAGTCGTAGTGGTAGTATGCATGGAATTACTGTTAATTCGTTTAATTCTGTTTCTTTAGTTCCACCTATGGTATTGTTTTCAATTGAGAAGTCTGCTTCTAGGTTTGAAATATTTCATACATGTTCAAGGTTTATTGTTAATATACTGAGTGATAAACAAAAAAGTATATCTCAAGATTTTGCAGAGTCTGACGTAAAAAGTTGGAAAGATTTTAATTATAGTGTTATGGATGGTATTCCAATTATTGATGGGGTAATATCGTATATATATTGTGCTAAAAAACATGTATATGATGGTGGAGACCATAAGATTATAGTTGGGGAGGTTATAAGTTGTTCAAAGCTGAATAGTAATGATAAGCCACTAGTGTATTATAAAGGTAAATATATGATTATAGGAGGCATGTTATGACAAAAGTAAACATAGGAATAGTTGGTTGTTTGGGCAAGCAAGGCAGACGATTAGTTAATGAAATATCGGCAAGTCCTTATGCTCAAGTAAGTGCAGGTCTTGTTCGTCCAGGTAATCCACATGTCGGACAAATCTTAGGGGAAGTTGTAGGATGTGATTGTTGTGCTAAAATTACTGATTCTTTAGAGCATCTTTTTGAAGTTTCAGATATTGTTGTGGAATTTACTAATCCTATAACACTGTTGGAATGTATCCAAATGGCTGAAAATAAGAGAAAGCCTCTCTTAAGTGGTACTACTGGCCCAGCTGTTACAGAAATGGTTTTTGAAGATTATATAAAGAATATACCATTTTTATGGACTACAAATGTAAGCTTTGGTGTTAATATACTTGCAAGATTAGTTGAAGAAGCTGCAAAAAAGCTATTTGATTATGATGTTGAAATCTGGGAAATGCATCATAGATATAAGAAAGACTCTCCATCTGGTACATCTTTAATTTTAGGAAGAGCTGCAGCTAAGGGAAGAAATGTTCCATTTAAAATGGCTCAATACGTAGGGGGTACTCCACAAGAAGCTAGAAAAGATCTTAATACTATTGGATATGCTGTATCTAGGGGTGGTGCTGATTTGAGTGACCACAGAGTTATGTTTGTGAGTGATGAAGAGATGATAGATTTTAATCATAGAACATTAAATAAGAACCTTTATGCAAAAGGAGCTTTAAAAGCTGCATTGTGGTTAGTAAAGCAACCTCCTGGTGTATATACAATGTCAGACATGATGGCTACTATAGAGTAGTTTTTAATTAGGGTTAATATGTCACAGCAGATTCATGCTTCAGCTAAAAATTTAAGTTTATGGTACGATGCTAACCAAATCTTATATGATATAAATTTGGATATATATAAAAGAGAAGTTACAGCTTTTATAGGTCCTTCAGGATGTGGAAAATCTACTTTCTTAAGGTGTTTCAATCGTATGAATGATTTTATATCGAATTGTAAAATTAAAGGTAGTTTAAATGTTGATGATATAGGTGTTTACTCTGTTAACACAAACGTAGTTCTTCTTCGTGCAAAAGTTGGTATGGTTTTTCAAAAGCCTAATCCTTTTCCTAAGTCTATATATGATAATGTAGCCTATGGGCCGAAATTACACGGGTTAGCTAAGAATAAAAAGAAGTTAGACGAAATTGTAGAAAAAAGTTTAACAAGTGTTGGTTTGTGGGAAGAGTTGTGTGATAGATTAAAAGACAATGCTTTTGAATTATCAGGGGGGCAACAGCAACGCTTGTGTATAGCGCGTGCTATTGCAGTGAGGCCAACGATGTTGCTTATGGATGAACCATGTTCTGCTCTTGATCCTGTGGCTACAAATGTGATTGAAAATTTGATTCAAAACTTAAAAAAGAATTTTACTATTATTGTAGTGACTCATTCTATGAAACAAGCTAAAAAGATCTCTGATAGAGTAGCAGTTTTTGATTCTGGAAAAATAGTTGAGTACAATACTACTCAGGAGATTTTTCAAAATCCGCAGTCAAGTAAGACTCAAAGATATATAGTAGATCAGTTGTAATAGTACTTAATATCAAATAGATTTAGATTCATTATGCTTGTAAAATATGTGATATGATAGTAATTTGTGGTTGTTGAAGAATAGTGAAGTGTAAACTGGCTAGGTAGATTTTTCAGAATCTGCAGCAAAGTTCAAAGATATAGCATAGTAGGTTATAGTAGTATTTATGCTGTATAGTTATATAAGTTTAGGGTTATCATGTTTGTGAAAATTTTTGATAAACTAGCAGTTTTTAGCTATAAGTGGATAGTGAAAGTATAAGCTGACTAAGCAGATTTTGTTAAGATTCACAATAGGTAAAATGCAAAAAATCGATTTTTCTGTATATAATATTATCATATTATATGATGTGATATGATAATTAGTGTAGTGGTAGATATGTGAGAAAATTATTATGTGTGGTGGAGTTATTTATAACCAAGCTATATACTGCCGTATTGAGATAATGGCAACATTATATTGTTATTATTATTGCAGTAGCTAATAGTTGTGTTTGTATGTGGTTTATAATTGTATGATTGCAATAAATAATGAATTATCAGGATAGGAGAGTTTAAATTGAGTCCTTAATAGAACGTGGTGTAGTTCAAAACTTTCCTAGTGCTACTTAAAAAGTTTATTTATAATGTTACTAATATTTGTTATAACCCTTGTTAAATTTCATATTACTACAAGTATTTTAGCATGATGTTGATTAGGAAAATTTGTTAATTGTTTTAAGATTAACTTTTTACTGTATAACCCACTTATTTTGTTCTTCTTCTAATCTATTATTTAGTATTGCTTTTCTAATAGATTGCATTAAGTTATTCATAAAATATATATTGTGTATGCTGATTAAGCTGTAAGCTAATAATTCTTGTGCTTTTAAGAGATGGTGTATATATCCTCTTGAATGGTGACAACATGTAAAACATATGCACTCTGGTTCTATAGGGTTTGTATCTACTTTAAATCTTTTATTTTTCAGATTTATATATTCTTTATTGCGTGCCTGTTCTGTTCTGTGCTTTGGTTTTACTAATGCTCCACCATGTCGAGCTATTCTTGTTGGATATACACAGTCAAAAGTATCAATACCTACTTTTACTCCTTGAAATATGTCATCAATATTACCTATTCCTAATAAATGAATAGGACGATTTTTATCTAGGTTGCTTGTTGTTAATGAAACAATGTCATACATTTGTTGTTTACATGCTCCTAGTGATCCACCAATTGCATGTCCGAAGAATGGCATATCATTTATAAAACTGCAGCTATTGATTCTGAGATCTTCATAAACTCCACCTTGAATTATTCCGTATAATGCTTGAGAATTGTCATTATTTTTTTTGAATTGATCAATACATCTGACAGCCCATCTATGACTCATATTCATTGATTTTTTTGTGTAATCATAGCTGACATGGAATGGAGTACATTCATCTAGTACAACAATTAAATCTGCACCTAGTTTTTGTTGAATCTGTATAGATTTTTCTGGAGTTAAATGATATAAACTGCCATTTATATAAGATTTAAATACAGCTCCTTCTTCACTAATAGAAATTAAGGTTCTTGAAGCATGATTTCTTCCTGCACTCTTGATTTCATCTGATACTGAACCATATCCTAAGCTAAATATTTGATATCCACCTGAATCTGTAAGCATTGGTTTATTCCAACCGGTGATTTTATGTAAACCTCCTAATTTTTCAATGATGTCTTCACCAGGTTGTAGCATTAAGTGGTAAGTATTGGATAATATAATTTGTGTATTTGATTCTTTGATTTTTGATATATCAACGGATTTTATAGCTGCTTTTGTAGCACAGAATATAAAAGCCGGGGTATCGATTACACCATGAGGAGTAAATATGGTACCTAGTCGTGCATTATTGTGTTGGTGTGTAATTTTAAAGTTAAAATTTTTATACATAAATAACTAAGAGATTCAATATTTAATGATAGTATTTAAATTATTTTCTAAGTTTTTGCTAGGTGTTAATTGAAAAATATTTGCTAATTTATACGTTTTCAATGATAATGTAAGCTAACGTTTTTAATTTTGGAGTTATATTAATGGCTGTACCAAAAAGAAAGAAGTCAAAGTCACGTCGTAATATGCACCGTTCACACTGTAGATTGAAAATTCCTAATATTGGGATTGACAAGACAACAGGAGAATACAAGTTGTCTCATCATATATGTTTGGGTGGATATTATAATGAGAAACAGATATTAGAAGTAGATAGTAGTAATGCGTAGTTAATTTAGTTTTTTTGGGAAGTATATAAATGAGCATAATATCAATTGCAGTAGATGCTATGGGTGGGGATTTTGCTCCTGAAGCAGTAGTAAGCGGATTAGATTTTGCTTTAACAAATTTATTAGATGACCGAAATGTTTCTTTTAATATATATGGACAGGAAAGCCAAGTTTTACCTATATTAGATAAATATAAAAATGTTAAGAATTATAGTTCGTTTATTAATACTCCGGAAGTAGTATTGGCGAATGATAAGCCATCTTTTGCTCTCAGAAAACGTAGATCTTCTAGTATGTGGTGTGCAATTGATAGTATAAAAAATAATGTAACATCTGCAGTTGTGTCTTCTGGTAATACAGGGGCTTTAATGGCTATTTCGCGTTTTTTATTAGGAACACTGCCTAATATAGACCGTCCAGCTATTTGTACTGCGCTTCCTTCTAGAGGAGGTGAAGAATTTGTATTCTTAGATTTAGGGGCTAATATTGATTGTAGTTCGAGCTCTTTATTTCAATTTGCTATTATGGGTAGTGCTTTCGCAAAGGCTGTATTGAATATTCCTAAACCTAAAGTAGCATTACTAAATGTTGGACAAGAAGAAGTTAAAGGTACAGGTGTTATAAGAGAAGCGTTTTTATTATTAAAACAAATTGAAAATAAAATAAATTTTTGTGGGTATATTGAACCTATTGATATGCTGGAAAGTAAGGTTGATGTTGTAGTTGCCGATGGATTTTCTGGAAATATTGTATTAAAAGTAACTGAATCTCTTGCATATACTTTTAAGTCAATTTTTGAAAAATCAGTTGCTAGTTCTATGATAACGAAATTTGCAGGATTGTTGTTGAAATCTAGTATGAAAAAAGGTTTCATGAGGTTTAATCCTAAAATGTATAATGGAGCTATGTTAGTAGGGTTAAATGGTGTTGTAGTAAAAAGTCATGGAAATGCTGATAAAGTAGCTTTTGCTAATGCTATTAAGGTAGCCGTAAATGCTGTGCGTAATGATATCGATGCTAAAATTATTCATGAATTAAATTAATGTTGTCCTATGAAAAGATCTGTTCTGTTAGGGATAGGCTCATATTTGCCTAAGAAGATATTAACAAATGATGAGCTTGCTTTAGCTGTTGAAACTAGTGATGAGTGGATAGTAAAGAGAACTGGCATAAAGCAAAGGCATATTGCTGAAGATAATGAAATGACTTCAGATATGGCAGCGAGTGCAGCAAGATCAGCTTTAAATGACGCATGTGTTCATAAAGATGAAATTGGGTTAATTATTGTTGCTACTACTACTCCAGATAGAACTTTTCCCAGTTGTGCTACTATAGTTCAAAATAAGTTAGAATGTAAAAAAGCGTTTGCTTTTGATATTCAAGCGGTGTGTTCTGGGTTTATATATGCAATATCTGTTGCTGATAATTTTATTAAGTCTGGTCAGGTAAATACAGCTTTAGTTATAGGAGCTGAAATTATGTCTAGGATTTTAGATTGGCAAGATAGGTCAACATGTGTTTTATTTGGTGATGGGGCAGGTGCAGTAGTTTTAAGCAATAATTCTGAAAGGGATGATGGTATTATGTCAACTGTTTTACATTCTGATGGAGCTTTCTGTAATTTATTATATACTAGTGGTGGTACTGCATATAATGGTGTTGCTGGTACGATATGTATGAGTGGTACCGTTGTATTTGAACATGCAATTGAAAAATTGAGTTCTTCTATACTTGAAATTCTGAATCAAAATGGTTTAGAAATAGGTGATGTTGATTGGTTTATTTTGCATCAGGCTAATGTTCGTATTATTGAATTGGTTGCACGCAGACTCAAGATACCTTATGAGAAAATGGTTGTTAGTGTTGATCAACATGGCAATACTTCTGCAGCATCAATTCCTTTAGCATTATCTTATGCAAAGGATTCTGGAAGATTGAAAAAGCAGGATATTGCTGTGTTGGCAGCAATAGGTGGTGGTTTTACTTGGGGTGCGTGTTTAATACGTATTTAATTTAATAAAGCTTCTTATAAAGCGTTGGTATATGTGTTTTGTATTATTGCTTTTTAGAAATTTTATTAACAAGAAGAAAAATACATGATAGCTAATTTGATTATTATTTATATCAGTTGTTTATAGTAAAATGACATGTTTTTATAGTATAATAGATAACTATATATTTTTTGTTGAATAGAATAAGTTATATGTAAATTACTGTCTTCTTAGTTTTTTAAAAAAATCTGTTATGAGTTTTATATTTTCCTCTTCTAATATTCCACCATATACTTCTGGTATATGATGACAAAATTGGAGAACTCTAGCTCCATTTTCAATTGCTCCATATTTTTTATTATAAGTTCCAAAGTATAATCTACGTATCTTAGAAAATGATATTGCTTGTGCGCACATTGCGCATGGTTCTAAAGTCACGTATATATCACATTGATTTAATATATGAGTAGATAATATTTTACATGCCTTTCTTATAGCCAAGATTTCTGCATGAGCAGTTGGATCTATGTTGTGTATGTTTGAGTTATTAGCGAAAGATATTACTTTATTGTTATGTACTATAACTGCTCCTACTGGTACTTCTGATAGATCTTCTTGTGCTTTTGAAATTGCTAATTTCATATATGTATAGTCGAACACTGTTTTTATTGTTTACTCAAAATTAGTATTATATAATAGAAAAAATTTGATGAATATTTTATATTCAAATAAAGGGACTGGTTACTATTTTGATAAAATTATGATATAATACATGCGTAGGACTTTTATATATTTTTATGTATTTTAATATTCTTATTTATTTAGTTATAGCTTTGGGTATCTTAGGTGTTTGTGTTACCTTATTTATTTTCTGTAGAAGTTGTATATATGAGAATATTTTAAAGATATTTATTGATAATGATTATGAAGATCAGTTAACAGATGAAGAAAAATGTAAAAGGTATATAGAAAAAAAAAAGAAAGAGCTTATTAAACATCAAATGTTAGAGAGTGCTCTTGCTAAAGACCAAGTAGAATATAAAAGTAATATTAAAGTCATTAATGTTATACAACCAATAGGTCAGTGGACTAAGCTTGTAATGTCGGAGAAGTTGCAAAAGTTTGCTGGTTTGAAATTTAATAAGGAGCAAACAGGATTTTGGCAAATGTTTATAAGTATGAGGTCTCTATCTCAAGGAAAGCATAGAGGAAGATCTAAATAGTTATGTGGTACTTTATTTTGCATAAATCTAAAATAATTTAGGTAAATCTACATCTTGTGAGCCATTATTATTGTATCATAATGTTGAACAGAACATAAAATTTATGATTCCTTATAATTTAAGAGAATTTTAGTTTTTTATGCATAAAACCTAGAAAATAATTTTAGATATAAATTACATATTGCATAGCAGTGATTGTTGTGCACTGTATGTAATGTGTTTAATCATAAAATTTATTGTAAATCTAATAAATAAGAATATTGAATTTTCGAATAAAGGTTGATGTTGTCAATTCATGTAATAATTTGTTGTATCATATGTAAGGTAAGTAGCATGTGTTATGTTACGAAAATGTAAAATTCATTTTTTAATGTTAAGTGAACCAGGTATAACAATTTTCTGATATATTTTATAAAAGAATAAGTTGTGAAAAAATTTTTATTCATGAATCTATGGAATGATAGTACAATCAGACAAGTTTTATTAATGGGATAAAATTATCATTGTAATTCCGAGTTTGTTGTATTCTTATTATTGATAAATAAGTATATGCGGAAAGAAGTCTTAGTGTTCAACGGTTATTCGAGAATATACTGATAATTTTTTTTAAGTTGTTAGCAATTGTAAGGTGTTGTAAATAGATTATAGCCGAATAGTTAATTTTTTATCTTAAATTGTAGGGATATTACTATTGAGAGGGTATTTTGGAATTAAAGTCAAACACTAATAAAAATTTTGGTCAATTAATGTCTGAGCTTCCTTGTAATATTGAAGCTGAGCAGATATTATTAGGTTCAATGTTGCGTGATAATAGAATTTGTGATGCAGTTGAAGATATAATAACAAGTGATGTGTTTTTTGATGCTCTACATCGACGTATTTTTGAACAAATAGTAAAAATTAATAAGCGTGGGTTAGTTGCTAACGAAGTTAGCTTGAAGATGTTTTTTGATAATGATGAAGATTTAATTGAATCTGGTGGGGTTGAGTATTTAGCAAAAATTGCAGCAAAAGCTAGTGTAATTTTTGATATTAAGAATGTTGCAAATATAGTTGTTGATGCTTATTTGAGGAGATGTCTTATTTCATTTGGGCAAGATTTAATTAGTGGGGCGTATGATTATGATGTTGATAACTCTGCGATTTATCAAATAGAGAATGCTGCACAAAAGTTATTTTTACTTGGTAATCAAGGAAAATCTGATAAAACCTATCATCAATTTGCACTTTTAGTTGCGAATATTCAAAAAAGGATAGAGTTTGCAAAAAGTAATGAAGGAGTTTTACAAGGTGTATCTGTAGGATTTCGTGATTTAGATCAGCTGCTAAATGGATTGCAGAAATCTGATTTGCTTATTTTAGCTGCACGTCCATCTATGGGGAAGACAGCTTTAGCAATAAATATGGCGTTAAATGCATGTAAAATTTTAAGTAATAGTAGTCAATATAATGGCCAACATGTTGGCTTTTTTTCATTAGAAATGTCAGCAGAGCAGTTAGCTTCTAGGGTTATAGCTATTGAATCAAATGTGAGTTCTTATAAAGCATTATCTGGAAAAATTAGTGGTGAAGAACTCAAGAAAGTACTTGATGCAAGTACTAAAGTGTGTAATTTACCATTAATTATTGATGATTCATCTAGTATATCTATAAGTAGCTTGAGAACTAGAATTAGAAGAATGCATCAACTATATAATTTAGAAGCTGTTTTTATAGATTATTTACAATTAATTAAGGGTACGACTAAGCGCAGTGGAGAGAATAGGGTTCAAGAAGTATCGGAAGTAACACAAGGACTAAAAGCTATTGCAAAAGAATTAAATATACCAGTTGTAGCTTTATCTCAGTTATCAAGGTTAGTTGAACAACGTGATGATAAGAAACCTCAATTGTCAGACTTAAGAGATTCTGGTAGTATAGAGCAAGATGCTGATGTTGTAATGTTTTTGTATAGAGAAGAGTACTATGAGCTCAGAAAACAACCATCTGAAGGTACAGCTAAGCATGTTGAATGGCAAGAGAGGATGAATTCAATAAGTAATGTTGCAGATATATTGATTTCAAAGCAGCGTAATGGCCCAATTGGTAATATTAAGTTATTCTTTGAAGCGGAAAAAGGTAGATTTAAAGATTATACAGCAAGATATGATCCTGCGGATTTTAATTTTTAGAATGCTTATTTGTGTATTATTATCGGTATTTAATCTATGTGGTTATGGTGTAAACAGTACCGTTATTTTCTAAGTAAAAAGTACTGGATAGAATAAGTAAATTTGCTTTTATAATGTTAAGCTTAAAGTAGTATATTGCAATGTTGATCTTAGATGCCTAATATGCTGCATCATTGGTATATAATGAAAAGTCTAACTATAAAAATTATAGTTAGTTGTATATGTAGTGGGATGTTCTTAGAAAAGGATTTTTTTAATTATGGTAGAAATATTTAATACAATATTGGCGTTTGGGAAATGAAGAATTTTATTCACGATAAATAATTATATAAACTGTATATGATGAGATATTTCAAAGGACAGATATTTGAATTACTAATGAATTTTTGATAATTTTAAGACTAGGAAAATTTATATTGGATATTTGACTTAGGATATGGTGTGTATCTTTGTTTATAGATATATGAGAAATCAGTTGTTTATAATTGGCATGAGCAATTTTATAAATAAACATTAGTTTGATGTAATTGTAATAAAGTAATTTTATATTTATATTAGAGCAATTTAAAATAGACAATTATATTAGAGTAGTGGTGTATATGTTATTTAGAAAATTTATTTTTTACGAATTAATTTATATCTAAATTTTATCATGAGTAAAAAAGCAGGGATTATAGGAGCAGGGTTAGTAGGTAGATTACTAGCATTAAGGTTATTACGTGATAATTGGCAGGTTACTTTGTTTGATAAGTTTGGTAAAAATGACAGGCAAAGTTGTGGTGCTATTGCTGCAGGTATGCTTGCTTTATATTCAGAATCAGAAAAAATGGAACAAGTTGTTTTTGAGTTAGGTATAAAATCATTAAATCTGTGGCCGGAAATTCTCAGTGGTATATTAGGCAATACTTCTTTTAAAATGCTTGGAAGTGTAATAGTAGCTCATAGAAATGACATGCCGGATCTTGAAAGAATGATGATGTTTATAAAAGAAAAGTCACACCTTAGTAATTTACAGATAATAGATGAGAATGCTTTAAAACTGCTTGAACCTGATCTCTCATTTCCTTATGGATTGTATATACCAGGAGAAGCTCAAATTGATAGTGCCCAATTCTTTTATAATATAATGTGTACTTTAGAACAATATAATGTGATTTGGTATGAACATGTTGTTGTCAATGAACTTGCAAATGAAGTTGTGTTTCTAGAAAATGGCAAAGAATATAAATTTGATTTTGTCTTTGATTGTCGAGGTATAGGAGCAAAAAATGATTTGCCTAATCTAAGAGGAGTTAGGGGTGAAGTGTTATTATTATATGCTCCACAAGTTAGTTTAAACAGACCAGTTAGAATGGTGCATCCAAGATATAGTATATATATAGTTCCTAGGCAAAATTCTCAATTTGTTGTTGGGGCTACTGAAATAGAAAGTTCAGATATGTCTGAGGTTTCAGTGCAATCTGTATTAGAGTTGTTATCTGCAGCTTATTCGGTACATAGGGGTTTTGCTGAAGCAAGAATTATAGATATGTCAAGAAATTGTAGAGCAGCATTTTTTGATAATTTACCTAAAATATATGTTCAGAATAATCTTATAAGGATTAATGGTTTATATCGTCATGGGTATTTGTTGGCTCCATCTTTAATAGAAGAATTAGTATTATTCCTTAATGGGAATTTAAATAATAATTCTTCAATTTTTGAAATAATTAACTAATGTACAGGATAATAATAAGTGTTGGAATTTAGTTTTTTACATATGTATATGGGTTAGGAGAATATAATTATTAGTCTTAAAGGAGTAGAATTATATTGTTAGGTGCGTAGGAATTTAGTATGTTGATAAATGCAGAATTTTTGAATTGAAAATGTTGCTGACTAAGCTGGAATTCTTTATTTCTCTGTTTTTAAATAGTTTTGTTATGTGACTATTTAATAGCTTGTGAGAGATGTCATTTAATAATGCTTATACCAATTATTTTAATGCTGTTTTGATCAAAATTTTCAGATTTTTCAAAATTAGTAAAAAGTTTAGGGTATACAATGATAGAACATGTCGTATCTCTATTTCATATTAACAAATCATAATTCTAATATCAGTTACAAGAGGAATTTGATTTTTACCAGTTATTTTATTGCTGTAATTGATTGTATATATACTTCAATAGCTTATGAGAAATGTCATTCAATAATACTAATATCAATTATTTTTTGATACTGTTTTCATCAAAATTTTCGGATTTCTCAAAATTTGTAAAAAGTTTAGGAGATACAATGATAGAACATGTCGTATCTCTTTAACAAATCATAATTCTAATATCAGTTACAAGAGGAATTTGATTTTTCCAGTTATTTTATTGCTGTAATTGATTGTATATATACTTCAATATCTTATGAGAAATGTTATTCAATAATACTAATATCAATTATTTTTGATACTGTTTTCATCAAAATTTTCGGATTTCTCAAGATTTGTAAAAAGTTTAGGAGATACAATGATAGAACATGTCGTATCTCTTTAACAAATCATAATTCTAATATCAGTTACAAGAGGAATTTGATTTTTCCAGTTATTTTATTGCTGTAATTGATTGTATATATACTTCAATAGCTTATGAGAAATGTTATTCAATAATACTAATATCAATTATTTTTGATACTGTTTTCATCAAAATTTTCAGATTTTTCAAAATTAGTAAAAAGTTTAGGGTATACAATGATAGAACATGTCGTATCTCTTTAACAAATCATAATTCTAATATCAGTTACAAGAGGAATTTGATTTTTCCGGTTATTTTATTGCTGTAATTGATTGTATATATACTTCAATAGCTTATGAGAAATGTCATTCAATAATACTAATATCAATTATTTTGATACTGTTTTCATCAAAATTTTCGGATTTCTCAAAATTGGTAAAAAGCTTAGGAGATACAATGATAGATCGTGTCATATCTGATCTCATATTAATAAGTCCTAATTCTATTGCAAGAGGAGCTTCATTTTTTCCAATATCTACTTTTAATTCTTGATTTGCTAATATTACTTTTCCATTTGATTCACGTATGCTGTATCTCACGCTTACATTATCACCGCAACGTATTTTATTGACGGTGCCTTCATAGTTTTCAATAATATTGTTAAAAATTAATATATCATTGGCCTCGTCTGGATATGATGAGTCAATAGATATTAAATTTACATAGTACTGTTCTTTAAAATTTCCTTCTTGATCTGTTAGCATAATGATACGCTGACCTTCTTCTTTCATACCTTCTATTGTATAATTTAGTTCTTTTATAATGCTCTCTCCTAGTTTAAATGTTACTTCTTGTGGAATATTTTTTAATGCTTGAGAAAAGGTATTTTTGTTGTTTGGATCATATACAAACTTGTGTATTGTTGCCGAAATGTTTTGTCCGCATAATACTTTTTTACCGTTTCCTTCTACAATATCATGTATTTTGAAAAGATCTGGTTTTATAATTTTATGCTTGATATGTTCTAAGTAATCAACCAATCCATTTATTTTTATATAATAGTCAATACGAGATTCAATAATTGGTCTTAATAATTGATATCCTATTGTATGTGTTAGGGAGTGTTTAACATTAATCTTGTATAGTTTGCTGGGGTTATCTGTATGGTTGAATATTGTTTTTGTATATAGCATTGTTAATGCCTTTCCTATCAACATTACAGTTATTAGAGTAAGACAGATATATAATAACCTAGAAAGTATCTTTTTCATGTTTTATAAATTTCTTATAACCCTGGCTAAACTGTGTAGAATAGCTGCTTTGTGTGAAAAAATAGTTAAATATTCGATTGATTTATCTATTAGACTACTCGCATAGTTTTTAGCATCTTCATTGTTTAGTACATTAAGAATGTTGTTTTTGGATTTGTCTTGGTCTGCATCAGCAACATCATCCTTTATTTGAAAAGCATGTCCAAGATTTAATCCATAATTAGTCAAAGCATTTAATTCAATATTTGATGCATTTCCTAATATTCCTCCTAATTCACATGCCACGGCAAAAAACTGAGCTGTTTTTAACACGTGTATAGCTTGTATATCATTTATGTCTTTTGCTGTAGTTTCTGTATCAAGTATTTGTCCTTGTATCATACCATGGTAGCCTAAAGCTTTAGCTAATGCTTTTATCATGCAACAACGTATAAAAGGTGATTCGTCAATTGTTGATAATATTTCAAATGCTAAAGTTAATAATGCATCACCAGTTAATATTGCTATTGCTTCATTGAATTTTTTATGGGAACTTGCTTGTTCTCGACGTATGTTTGCATTATCTATGCTTGGTAAATCGTCATGTATTAATGAATAGACATGTATGATTTCTACAGCTGCACTGACAGGTAGAATCCTATCTATGTTTACGTTGAATATTTGTGCAGAAGCATTAACAAGGAAAGGGCGTATATGCTTGCCAGGTGCAAACATAGAGTACCTCATAGAGGTTAATAATATATCTTGATTGTTTTCTGGTAAAATACTTTCTAGTTTTTTTATAAGTAAGCTACTGTGGTGTTTTATTAAATCTGATATATCGTGATACAAGGTTTCCTCTAAACATTATTCCCTTTGTATCGAAGATTATAAAAGTCTAAAAATAATATGCAATGTAATTTATAGTAGTTACTGGGGAAAGATTTAGAATGTTTAATATTATGTGCATTTTGTTGTGTTATGTAAGAATGGTATCATTTTTAATAAATATTTTATATGATGGATGTGTTATGTATGTATTTAGAAATGAGTAGATTGTTAACAATAATGTTTGACTATGCTGACATTCAATTTTATAATCAGCTAATATGACTCCTTCGTCTAGTGGTCCAGGACCCCACCCTTTCACGGTGGTAACGCGGGTTCGACTCCCGTGGGAGTCACTTTTATTTTTTTCTTTATAATTTTACACACTTATACGTCACACTTATTTCCCTAATGAAGGTATTTATTGTATTAAGTCATAGTAATTATTAGATAGTTTACAGTGTAATTTTTTTAATAGATGTTTTTCATTTCTATATATTGTGTTTTATATAGTAAATATATACAATATGTATGTATGGGCAATAATTCTTATAGTATACATAAGGTTTGAATGGTAAAAGAGGTAGAGATTATGAGGACAGTAATTGTTGATTATGCAAGAGATAATAATCTTACAGCTTTTGGTAAGGCTGTGTTATCTGATAGGTATTTACTTGAAAATGAAGATTATCAGCAATTATTTGTGAGGATTTCTGAATATTATTCAGATAATCCAGAGCATGCACAAAGGTTATATGATTATATGAGCCAATTATGGTTTATGCCTGCTACTCCTATATTAAGTAATGGTGGTACAAATAGAGGATTGCCAGTTTCGTGTTTTTTAAATGAAACAGAAGATAGTTTAAGAGGTATTGTTAATTTATGGAATGAAAATGTGTGGTTAGCATCGAAAGGTGGTGGTATAGGAAGTTATTGGGGAAATTTACGTTCTATAGGTGAAAAAGTACGTGGTAGTGGTAAAACTTCCGGTATTATACCGTTTATCGTAGTACAAAATGCTTTAACCTTAGCAATTAGTCAAGGATCATTACGCCGAGGTAGTTCTGCTGTATATTTACCTGTTTGGCATCCAGAAATTGAGGAATTTTTGGATTTAAGGAAACCAACAGGAGGTGATCCTAATAGAAAAGCATTGAATATACATCATGGGGTTGTATTATCAGATAAATTCATGAGATGTGTAGAAAATGATGAACCATGGGATTTGATAAGTCCTAAAGATCAATCAGTGCTTTTTACTGTAAAAGCGCGTGATATCTGGATAAAAATTTTAACAACAAGAGTTGAAACAGGGGAGCCATATATATTATTTATTGATCAGGTTGATAACAATAAACCTGAAATTTATAAAAAACTGAATTTAGACATAAAGATGTCTAATTTGTGTACAGAAATAACTCTTACTACTGGATATGATCATTTAAATAAGTCACGTACTGCTATATGTTGTCTTGCATCATTGAATCTTGAATATTATGAGCAATGGAAAGATAATTCGTTGTTTATTGAAGATGTTATGAGATTTCTTGATAATGTATTAACTGATTTTATAGAGAAAGCTCCTAGTGAAATGGAAAGAGCAAAATATTCAGCAATGCGTGAACGTAGTATAGGTGTTGGAGTAATGGGATTTCACTCGTTTTTGCAAAGTAAAATGATACCGTTTGAGTCTGTGGCAGCTACAATATGGAATAAGAAAATATTTTCTCATATAAAAAAGCATGCTGATATTGCATCTTATAATATTGCGATGGAAAAAGGTTCCTGTCTTGATGCACAAGATGCTGGTATTATAGAAAGATTTGTAAATAAGTTATCTATTGCTCCTACTGCGTCGATTTCTATTATTGCTGGTAATACTTCTCCTGGTATTGAACCATATGCAGCAAATGTTTTTATACATAAAACTTTAACTGGTTCTTTTATTGTACGAAATAAGTTTTTACAGAAATTGTTAAGACTAAAAGGTAAAGATAATGAGCAAGTATGGTCTTCTATTTCAACTAATGAGGGGTCTGTGCAACATTTAGATTTTTTGACTGAAGAAGAAAAATTAATATTTAAAACTGCATATGAACTTGATCAGAGGTGGATAATAGAACATACAAGTGATAGGTCAGAGTATATATGTCAGGCACAATCTGTTAATATTTTTCTGCCTGCGAATGTTCATAAAAGGTATTTACATAAAATACATTTTCTTGCTTGGAGGAAGGGATTAAAAAGTTTGTATTATTGTAGATCAAAATCAATCCAGCGTGCAGATAAAGTATCTCATGGGGCATTAGAAAAATCAGTAGAACAATATAAGCAGATTACAAATTTTGATTATAATGAGTGTTTATCTTGTCAGTAGTATGACATTCTTGTTATGCTCTCTTTGTGACTGTAGTTAAAATTTGTTAATGCTATACCTCGAACTAATCAGGTGTTTATTACATTAGTATGTATTATCAGTGCAAAAATTAGTATTTCGTATTTATAGTGTCAGTTTAAGGAATTAATTTTGTTATTAAAGTTCATTCTCAGGAACACATGTATGCTAAAAGTTTTAGATATGACTTATTTTTAAGTAGTATAATCAATAATGTGTGAAGTATTAGCTATAAATATTATGCTGTGGTACAGTATGATGATTTTAAGTAATATATACTAAAGATATGAGATTGTGGGGAGAATATTTTTAATGTAAGTGGTATGTTGTATAGAAACATTGATGAATTTATTAAAGTTATAGACAAGACAAAAAGGATAATGGGTTTAGATTTTGGAGAAAAAAAAATAGGGATAGCTTTGAGTGATAGAACAAATTTAATAGCCATGCCCTACAGTGTATATATGAGAAGAAGTACTAGGAAAGATTTAGGTAGTTTATATAGTATTTTTGTAGAAAATGGGGTAGGTTCAATAATTATAGGTTGGCCAATTGAGTTAAATGGGTTAGAAAATGAGTTATGTCAGAAAGTAGTTCTGTTTGCAAATCGAATTATAGCAAAGTATAATATTGATGTTTATTTACATGATGAAAGATATAGTACTGCCATGGCTACAAGAGTAGCAAAGTTAGCTAATATTAAGAGGAAGGAATCTCAAGCAATTGATGATAAAATCTCAGCTGTGTTAATTTTACAACAAGTGCTTGATATGATAAAAATTTATCAAATGTAGATATAGAAAAATATCTATAAGTAGTATTAATATGGTGATGAGTGTATTGAAAAAATCAATATTTGGTCTCTCAATCATTATTTTTTAATTGTGTATGTATTGTGAAAAAATGTGAAATGTTAGATTTCTATGTTATGTTTTGGAATCAATAACTTAAAAAGTGGTAATAATGTTGCTACTTAAACATACAGGGTTTCGATTATTTGATCCTTTATCTATTTTTACGGATGTAAGTTATCTATAATGTGAAATGTTAGATTTCTATGCTATGTTTTGAAATCAATAACTTAAAAAGTGGTAATAATGTTGCTACTTAAACATACAGGGTTTCGATTATTTGATCCTTTATCTATTTTTACGGATGTAAGTTATCTATAATGTGAAATGTTAGATTTCTATGCTATGTTTTGGAATCAATGACTTAAAAAGTGGTAATAATGTTGCTACTTAAACATACAGGATTTTGATCATGTGCTTTTTTTCATCAAACAACTATCAAATTTGCATCAATATAAATTTATTGTTGTCTATATTTTTGCTACATGCTTTGGATTTTTTATTTAGGGGTACATTGTAAAGTAAAGCTTTTTTTAGTGTTACAGTAATTAATACAATTTTTTAAGTATTAATGATCGCAGAAATATAGCATTTTTTATGCTTAATGTAATCATAAAGTTGAGCTTAGGTATTTTTCATAATGTGCTCTGCAAAAAGTCACTATTAAGTATGATCATGGAATTTCTTTCTGGACCTGTAGAAATTAAATGAACAGGAACTTTTAGAATTTCTTCTATTTTTTTTATATATGATATAGCGTTTTGTGGTAAATCCTTATGTGATATACTACCAAATGTACTTGTTTGCCATCCAGGAAGTGTTTCATATATTGGTTCTAGATTGCTTTGTATATAATGTGAAGCAGGAATATAATCGTATATTTTGTCTCCGTACTTATATTTTACACATATTTTTATTTCACTGAATTGATCCAATACATCAAGTTTGGTTATAACCAACCCTGATACCCCAGATAACATGATTGCTTGTCGTGCTAATACTGCATCAAACCATCCACACCTTCTTTGTCTATTACTTACAGTTCCTAATTCTTTTCCTGTTTCAAACATGATTTTTCCGATATCATTATTTTGCTCAGTAAAAAATGGACCATTGCCGACTCTTGTTGTATAAGCTTTTACTAATCCTAGTATATGAGATTTGTTGGATGGATTGATTCCGCATCCAACCCATGCTTGTGATGCTATAGTATTACTTGATGTAACGAAAGGGTATGTCCCGTGATCAATATCTAGGAATGTCCCTTGTGCTCCTTCAAAAATTATAACCTTGTTTTGTTGTGTTAAATTATATAGTATTTTCCATACTGGTTGAACAAATGGTAAAATTTTTGGGGCAATATTTAACAGCTCGTTAACGATATCCTCTGCTTGTATAGGTGGAGTATTAAGATTTTTTCTTAGTAAATTGTGGTAACTTAGAAGATGATTTACTTTATTGTATAATAAGTCTTTTGTGTCTAGTAAGTCACATACTCTAATAACCCTCCTGCTAATTTTATCTGCATAGCATGGACCAATTCCTTTATTTGTGGTTCCTATAGTGTCTTGTCTAAGTTGTTCAAAGAACACGTCTGCTTGTTTATGTACACTTAGCACTAATGGACAAGATTCTGATATTACAAGATTTTGAGCAGTAATGTTGATACCACTACTTTTCAAATTATCGATTTCAGAAACAAGTGCATAAGGGTCTAAGACTACTCCATTCCCTATTATCGATAACTTATCATTTTGTAAAACAGAAGATGGAAGAAGGTTTAATTTATATACTTTATCATTTATTACTATAGTATGTCCTGCGTTATTGCCTCCTTGAAACCTAACTACAGCATCTGCATTAGTAGATAGCCAGTCTACAACTTTTCCTTTTCCTTCATCACCCCATTGTAACCCTATAACTACTATATTCACCATGGCTTTTCTGTATAAATCCCAAGTCACACTAACAAAATAAAGAAATTGTGTCAAATAATTTAGTAATCAAAGTATTTTGCCTATATAATTTTTTATGTTGATTTTCAAGAAATTTGTTAAATTTCAATATTCGGGAGTCATATATTAGTAACTTAAGTAAATACGTATACTTTGGTTAATAAGGAGAGGAAGGTGATAATAATGCTTCTTAATTAATATTTTTTTTAGAGAGAAATACATTACTTTCTACATATAAAAAAGTATCTATAGAAAGTGTGTGTTTCCTGTGAATTTGATGGTGGAAATGACAGATATTTATAAAGGGTCATTTCAATTATTTTTTACCTTTACTACTACCTATTTTTTTAAAATATGAACCCCATTATTTAACAGGTTTAGTTTTATCTGTGAAATTATCAGTAAGTGTTATCACAACTCTGCGATTTTTAGTGTGGG
The DNA here is from genome assembly GCF_000632845.1 of Ehrlichia japonica. Taxonomy (NCBI): domain Bacteria; kingdom Pseudomonadati; phylum Pseudomonadota; class Alphaproteobacteria; order Rickettsiales; family Anaplasmataceae; genus Ehrlichia; species Ehrlichia japonica. The sequence goes on from NZ_CP007474.1 coordinate 430,470, forward strand.
CATATTCAGCTTCTTCTGGGTTATTAGAGTACACTAAAACTGCTGGTTCAGATTTTCCTTTAGATGTTACAGTAATTCTATCTTCTAAGGATCTATCATGCTCTAAAATAAAATCTTTAACAGCATTTGCCCTTTGGTTACCTAACTCTAAATTATATTCATCTGTTCCTCTGGTATCAGTATGTCCGACAATAGTAATACTAGTATCAGGGTATTCCTGTGCTTTTTGTATAACTTTTTCAAGTATTACTTTATCAGAATCCTCTATTGTTGCCTTCCCAAAACTGAAATATATCTTTTCAATAACTTTCGTATTAGAGAACACATGATCAACATTCACCAAAGGAGCATGATCAGTAGTTTTGCAGCTACTGAGAATTAAGCATAGTAGCATGAATTTTATGAATACCAACTTATATTTCATAGTGCCTCAATTGTTTTGAACAAGATTATCATGATCATTACTTAAAATTATCTTAAGTCAAGAGAAAAATCAAAGTGTAGCTATATTACTGGATTTATATGATAATTTGCTTTAGTTTAGAAGTTAATAATTTAAATGTCAATCAAGATAAATGTTAGAATATAAAATATGTAAGTATTTTTATGTGCAATTATATTGTAAAAAAGCCTAATTCTTGGTTTACATTTTTAGTTACCTATTGTTAGTTTTAGTGGTTTTTATATGAGGACCAATAATTGGTTATTTGGATTATAAAAATCTATTACTACTTGATTATGATAAATCTGTAATCTATCAACGAACAAAAATTATTAGTTCAAGTTATGTAGAGTAAAGACATGTAATATAATGTTTAAATAGTTTTTTTATAACTATTGATATAGTGCAGTTAGTAATGTATATCATAGTGCTTGTGAAAATGTTGTTTAATGGAGGAATCCATTTATTATCTTACGTTTAGTAAAGTTATTTAAATTTTTTAGAGAGAGAAATATTGATATTTTATGTTATATTGCACTAATATATTGATTATCATTGTCAACTATTTATTGGAATTATGTGATTTTTAGGTATCAGTATTTTTGTTGTTAATATTTTTCCTAGTGTAGCATATATATAGTATGCATTGTATGCTTTAGTATATTTTGGAAAAGTTTTTGCATACCCGTTGATATTATTTAATGAATTTTTGATTAACTAACTAAATGAATTTAACCTACGGAATATTATACATATGAAACATTATAAATTTTTGGAGCAAGTTTTTGATAAAATTGGAAGTATTAATTCTATTATTAGTGTTTTAGAAACTAATAAAGGTAATTTTAGTGATAGAATAGAGCATGTTTGCACCCTTAAAGAAATTAGGCACGAAATTATCAGTAATGAGATGATTGGTGACATGATACAACACTCTGTAGCTAACAAGGCGAAATTAAATGATTGGGAAATTGCTAATTTAAATCATATTGAATTCATACATAAGAATAATGCTGCTATTCCTATAGAATTGGTATTAGATCTTTACAAAGCGCGAGTAAAGTGTAAAAATTCTTGGATATTGTTTCGTAATGGTGATGCTTCCGTACAGGATGTAATTGCCTTATTGTCTAACGTTGTAAGATTAGTAGGTGATGTTGTTTCTATTAAAGCTGAAAGTTTAAAGATTTCTAAGTATGATGTTATTTTAGGATTACAGGATAGTAAATTAAACACAAGGAAGGTGGATGCTATATTTACTGAAATAGGAGCTTTTTTTCGCCATTTTATCAATGAAATAGGTGATAAACAAAAACACAACAAGATTTGTTATCCAAAAAGTGTTAATAAGGATAAGCAGATACTTCTAGGGTATGATACTTTATCATGTTTTGGTATGATTGGTGATAATATAAATATTATTGATCAGGATTATGTAAGTAATAGATATTCATTTGGAAATGAGCTGTCTTTTTTAGTTGATTATGATGAAAGTAATTATAGAGTTGGATTGAAGACTTTGCTCAGAAAAATAGGGTATGCTTTATATGTTTTAAATTTACCTGAGAGGTGGTATAAACAACCTGTAGGATGGAATCTAAACAACATTTTACCTGAAGTTTTAGGGTTATTGACATCAACCCACTTGATGATGAGTAAGGAGTTTATACAACTTATATCTCCTATTTTGAAAAAGCAGTTTTCTTTTAGGGGCAAGGTTGGGCATTATGAAAATATTCAGTTATATTTTAATGAAGTGCGGCCTAGTTTATTTATGCATAAGTCTGATGAGGTGACTTTATTAGCTCATATCATGTTACGATATACTTTAGAAAAGGAAATGATAAGTGATTCTCTGCAAGTGCAAGATTTGCCAGATGCTTGGGTTCAAGGAATGAAATACTATTTTAACATTACTCCAAAGAATGATTTAGAAGGGTTTTTACAGGATGATTATTGGGTAAGTGGGATTTTTGGATATTTCCCTTGTTGTATGATTTCTGCTATTATTGCTTCCCAGATTTTTTCTACTATGGAAAGTAATGACTCTCAAGTTTTATCACAGGTAGCAAAGGGAGATCTCTCATTATTTACCTCATGGATGAATAAGAATATATGTGATTATGGTACAAAGTACAGTAGTATGGATTTATTAAAGAAAATTACAGGGGAGAAATTGAATGTTGCTTTTTATAAAAATTACCTTACGGATAAATATTTGAATGTGTAAGTCGTTGTATGTGTTTAACTAAAGTTGTGTGTTGTGAATTTAATAAGAGTAGAATATGGACAGCGAATATGGTAATATGGTAAATATGGCTAATGCCATTAGAGTGTTATCAGTAGATGCTATACAGAAAGCTACTTCTGGGCATCCAGGTATGCCTCTTGGCATGGCAGACGTTGCTACAGTATTGTTTACAAAGTTTCTGAAATTTAATCCTAGAGATCCTGATTGGTTTGATAGAGATAGATTTGTGTTGTCGAATGGGCATGGATCTATGCTGTTATATTCTATCTTATATTTTTTAGGGTATTTGGATATAGAAGAAATAAAAAAATTTAGACAAATTAATTCTTTAACTCCAGGACATCCAGAGTATGGTTGTACTCCTGGGGTAGATGCTACTACTGGTCCATTAGGTCAAGGTTTAGCGTGTGCAGTAGGTATGGCAATAGCGGAAAAGGTATTATCTGAAAGGTTTGGTAATGAAATTATAAATCATGCCACTTACGTTATGGTTGGTGATGGCTGTCTTATGGAAGGCATTAGTCATGAAGCAGCATCTTTGGCAGGGCATTTGCAATTGAGTAAATTGATAGTATTATTTGATGACAATAGTATTTCAATAGATGGTCCAACTTCTTTGTCTGTTTCAGATGATGTTAAAGCTAGGTTCTTGTCTTATGGATGGGATGTTTTCGAAATAGATGGACATGATTTTAGTCAAATTGAGTCTTCCATTAAAGATGCTCGAAAATCTGACAAACCTTCTTTGATTTGTTGTAAGACAATTATTGGAAAAAATTTGTCTTCAAAAGAAAATACTTGTGCTGCACATAGTTGGCCATTTTCAGAAGAAGAAGTAGTTTTGATGAAAGAAAAATTAGGTTGGCATTACAAACCATTTAATATACCAGAAGAAATTTTGCAGTTATGGAAGGATGTTGCTAATAGATCAGAGGCTGAATACAACATGTGGCTTGATAGATCTACAAAATACGGTAAAACTTCTAGTGATTTTATAGATATAATAAAGGATGGTGTTTCTGATTCAGTTTTGTTGAGTTTAAAAAAATTTAAAGAGGAACTGTATACTTTAAATTTAAATGAAGCAACTCGTAAGACTTCTGGTAGAGTATTGGAAATTATAGCGAAGAATACAAGTAAATTAATAGGTGGTTCTGCTGATCTTACTAATTCTAATAATACTAAGCCGCGGCTTGTATCAGTTATGAACAGAAATAATTTTAAGGGGTCTTATCTACATTATGGTATTAGGGAACATGCTATGGCAGGATGTATGAATGGTATGGCCTTGCATGGTGGGATAATTCCTTATGGTGGAACATTTTTGGTTTTTTCCGATTATTGTAGACCAGCTATTAGATTGTCTGCATTGATGAAAAAGCAGGTTATTTATATTATGACACATGACTCTATTGGAGTAGGAGAAGATGGTCCGACTCATCAGCCTGTAGAACATTTATCATCTTTACGATCAATCCCTAATTTATATGTTTTTAGGCCAGCTGATGCTATTGAGGTACTAGAATGTTGGGAAATTGCATTAAAATTAACTAATTCTCCATCTGTGTTTATATTATCTAGGCAAGATGTTAACTGTATTCGTAGTATATGTATTGAAGAGAATTTATCTAGTAAGGGTGCATATATTATACGTGAATATGAAAAAGATTTAGATGTTACCATTTTTGCAACTGGATCTGAGGTGGAAGTTGCGTTAAAAGCATCTGATATTTTGAAGAATAAAGGGTTAGATACGAGAGTAGTATCTGTTCCTTGTTGGGAGTTATTAGGGCGACAAGATAAAAAATATATCTTCAATTTATTGAATAATAAAAGTATCAAAGCTGCTGTAGAAGCTGCAAGTTCTTTTGGATGGCATAAATACATAGGGGAAAATGGTATTTTTGTGGGTTTAGAAAATTTTGGTATATCTGCTCCATGTAAGGATTTATATAAGCACTTTGGAATCACTGCAGAAAATTTAGTAAGTAAGATACTGGATAAATTGAAGATTAATACAGATTAGATATAGCTGTATAACTCATTTTTATTGAATATTTGCGAATTTAGAATTCTTAGATATTACAAAAAGCTTCACCAAGTTAAAACTATTTAAGATTTTCTTGTAATTGGTTATTAGTTAATATGTGTTTTTTAGAGCTGAATTATAATGTTGAACTTTTGCAGAGTTTTATTAGTTTATGCATTGATATTTACCCCTCATAAGTTTTAGATTTGAAAATCTTTGAAATTGTGAATTTTAATTATATTTTTATATTGTCATAAAATGTTTAATTATTTCGATATATAAATCTTTTAATAATAAAAATATGTGTTTACAAGAGAGGTAAGATATAAATATTATTTATAATTTTAAATCTCTAGGTAGTAATCATATACTAGCGGAGATAGTATCTTATGTGTATTTCATAGCATGGTCTAATTTATTATCAAATAAGTAAATAATGTGATGTTTAGTAATTTAATGTGATGTTTAGTAATTTAAGGTTTGGTTATTATGATTTAAATGTTTGTGTATTGGTAATATTTGTATATATTGATTTTATCATTGTTATCGTTGGATGAAAATGTTAGTACTTACAGTTTGTGTGTTATTATTTTGTATGGGAATGATGTTAGTATATCTATCCATTGGTAGGACTATATATGATAAAATACTTGCTGCAAATTTGTTTGGGACGTATTCTATGGTTTTGATTATTGTTATTGGAATCATAAATGGTACATTTTCATTACTTATAGATGTGTCTTTGGTGTATGCATGTGTTAATTTTATCTCTACTGTTGGGTTTATGAGGTTTTTTCTTCATGGTTCTTTTGGAGATCTAAAAAAATGATGGAATATTTAAGCATGATAATTCTAGGATTGGGAATATTTTTAATTATTACTTCTGTAGTAGGAGTAATAAGGTTTCCTGATTTTTATACAAAGTTATATCCTGCAGGTATCACAGATTCTTTAGGAGCATCTTTAATTTTGATTGGACTTGCCATGCGATCTGAGTTTTCGATTTTTACAATTAAGATTTTATTGTTAATTTGTTTGTTATGGGTTACTGGTACTACAGCATCTTATGCATTAGCACGTTCTGCTTATTACAAAGACAAAAAAGGTAAAGGTGATGTTGAGTAATATTAATTTTATTATGAATGTTGTGTTATCCCTATTCCTAGTGTTTATGTCATTTTCTTTAGTGTTATCTAAAAATCTTATTGTTAATGTAGTAATGATGTGTATATTTAGCTTTTTGATGGCGTTGTTGCATTTAGTGATGGATGCTCCAGATGTTGCAATTACAGAAGCTGCTGTAGGAGCAGGTGTAAGTACTGTACTAATGTTAGTTGCTTTATCATTGATTGATGCAGATAAAGAGAGAATATATGATAATATAAAAATATTTCCTATAGTTATTGCACTAGGAGTATTTGTAAGTTTGATGTATGTGATACCTGATTTACCTGCCTTTGGGAATGCTGACTCTTTTGCAAATAATCATGTTGCATCTTATTATGTAAGAAATACTTATTCCTACATGGGGATTCCTAATATAGTGACTGCGATTTTAGCAAGTTTTCGTGGATATGATACTTTTGGTGAAACAGTTGTAATATTCACTGCTTCTTTGGGGATTTCTTTATTGCTGGCTAAGGATAATAATCATGTTTAAAGATCCAGTTTTGCGAACAATATCTATCTTGATGATACCTGTTATAATCTTGTATGGATTATATATTCAATTTCATGGTGATTATAGTCCAGGTGGTGGTTTTCAGGCTGGGGTTATTGTTGCATCTGCAATTATCTTGCATGGTATATTATTTGGATTGAAGGTTACCTCAAAAGTAATATCACCATATATTGTGAAGTTAATTGGTGGTATTGGTATCTTGATATATGGAAGTACTGGTGTTGTATCTATGTTGCTTGGTAGTGAATTTCTATCTTATTCTACTTTAATGAGTGATCCAGTATTGGGACAGAAATTAGGGATATTTGTTGTAGAATTAGGTGTGGGCATGACTGTATGTAGTTCTATGTTGACTATTTTTTTTAACTTTGTATCTTCTTATAAAGAATGAATACATATTATTTCTAATAATTTTATTTTAAGTATTTTTACTCCGGTGTATGATTTTTAGTTATTTTAATTACATTGTGTCTATAATGTTAATGGTTATAGGATTGTATATTACTGCTACTAGTAAAAATCTTGTAAGGAAGTTGATAGGATTAAATATATTTCAAACTTCTGTATTGTTATTCTATATCTCTATGGGCTATGTTAGTGATGGTGCTGTACCAATTTTAAGTGATAGTGCAGTATTATATACTAATCCTTTACCTAGTGTTTTAATGTTAACAGCCATTGTTGTTGGGGTTGCAATTTTTGCTGTTGGTTTATCAATAGTTGTAAAAATAAAAATGGCATTTTCTTCAATAAATGATGAAAAAATACGTAGATAAACAAATAGTTCTTATTTTACTTATTTATGTTTTTTAGGTGTGGATAATAATAAGGTGTTTTTATCTTTAAAATCTTGTCTATACTGTTATAATTAAAGGCTATAATTAAGTGAGTTTTGGGTATAAGTCTAGTGTCAGATCATAGTAAAAGGATATTAATTGATGCAGTATATCAAGATGGAATTAGAGTAGCAGTATTACGTGATGGGCAAGTTGTAGAATTTGATCAAGAGTCAAAGAGTAAAAAGTGTTTGAAAGGTAATGTGTATTGTGCTGTAGTAAAACGTATAGAGCCATCTTTGCAGGCAGTATTTATTGAATATGGAGCAAATAAGCACGGGTTTTTACCTTTTTCTGAAATATCATTGAATTATTATAATATATCTGAAGGGGAGAAAGAAAAATTATATCAAGTATTGTATGAAGATTCTGATATAAAAAATAACGATGATATAAAAAATGATGATGATATAAAATCTGTAGATGATTCTGTTATATGTGATAGTAAAGATCAAGGAGATGTTAGCCATTATAATGAAAAGTTGACATTGTTAAAAAAAGATAATTTGAAGAATGGTAAATCTAAATTGCCTTTTTATAAATTGTATAAGGTACAAGATGTAATAAAGCTTGATCAGAAGTTAATGGCACAGATTGTAAAAGAGGAGCGTGGAAACAAGGGGGCAACTTTTTCGACTTTTATTACTCTGGTTGGTAGATATTGTATATTTATGCCGAATTCTGGTAATAAGAACAGTGGTATATCTCGTCGTATTGAGGATGCTGATGATAGAAAGGTTTTGAAGAATTTTCTGAGTGCTATAAAACTACCAAAAGAATCTGGTATGATTATTAGAACTGCTGGGTCTAATAAAAGTCAAAGAGATATAGAGCAGGATTTGTCTTATTTACAATCAACTTGGCGAAGTATACAGAATAGTTATGTAAGTATTACTATGCCATCATTATTATATGTTGAAGGTGATATAATAAAGAGAACATTACGAGATTATTGTGATGAAAATACACAAGATATTATTGTATCTGGTAGCTATGCGTATGAGTTAGCAAAAGAATGTGTTAAATTTATGTTTAGGAATAGGGTGCGTCTTAGAATTTATAAAGGTAGTGTTCCTATTTTTTCTTATTACAAAGTTGAATCGCAAATTTCTGAGCTATACGGAAATATAGTTAATTTACCTTCTGGAGGATATATGGTTATTACTCCAACAGAAGCATTAGTATCAATAGATGTTAATTCTGGTAAGATGACAGGTGAGGACAGTATTGAAGAAACAGCTTATAAAACAAATATGGAAGCTGTTAAAGAAATTGCTAGACAAGTTAATCTAAGAGGATTATCTGGATTGATAGTGATAGATTTCATTGATATGTTAAAATATCGCTATTGTAGATCAGTAGAATCTGAAATTAAAGAAGCTTTTAAATATGATAAAGCAAAAGTGCAGTTTGGCTATATAAGTGCATTTGGATTGATGGAAATATCGAGACAAAGAGTCAAGCAAAGTATATTAGAAGCAAATACAGTACAGTGTTTACATTGCAAGGGTGTGGGTAGAGTTAGATCCCTAGAATCTTCTTCTGGAGATATATTACGTAATATTAGATATTGTGCTAATAAGAATCGTAATAAGTTGATAAATATCTCTGTTGCTGGACAGATGGTAGAATATTTTTTTAACAATAAGCGTCAACATATTGCTGAGATTGAGGAAGAATTCAGTGTATCAATTAAGTTGACTGTTAATCAGAATACAAGTAGCACATCGGATTTTAATGTTAGTGTTGAAAATGATGATATGTTAAATCAAAGTAAAGATGTTGTAAATGTGTTTACTGTTGACTATAAGGTTTCTGAAGATAATAAATTAAAAGAAGAAATACAAAACACTCCTACTGGAAATATGTGGATAAAGAAATGGTTAAGCCGTATATTTTCACAATTTAATTCATAAATTTACGAACTTGTGTTAAATAGGGTTGTAATCTTGTGATTTGGTTATTATATCTGTGATTATAGTTTTGATTTTTATGTAAGGGGGCTATTTATGGCTGTTATAGGTATAGATTTAGGTACGACAAATTCTTGTGTTGCGGTTATGGAAGGGGGTGATACAAAGGCTATTGAAAATAGTGAGGGAGCTAGAACTACGCCTTCAATAGTTGCATTTACTGATTCAGAAAGGTTGGTTGGTGATCCAGCAAAACGTCAAGCTACTACAAATGCTAAGAATACTATATATGCTAGTAAAAGGCTTATAGGACGTAGATATCAAGATGTAAAAGATATAAAGTCATCTTATGATGTAGTATCTGCTAGAAATGGGGATGCTTGGATAAAAGTACTTGGTAAAGAGTATTCTCCTAGTCAAATTGGTGCATTTGTTTTGGAAAAAATGAAAGAAACAGCAGAAAGACATCTTGGGCATAAGGTTGAAAAAGCTGTGATTACAGTACCTGCATATTTTAATGACGCACAACGTCAAGCAACAAAAGATGCTGGCAAGATAGCAGGGCTAGATGTTATTAGAATAATCAATGAACCTACAGCTGCTGCTTTAGCATATGGATTAAATAAAAGTGATAAGCAGAAAGTAATAGCAGTATATGATTTAGGTGGTGGTACTTTTGATGTATCAATATTAGAAATTGCTGATGGTGTTTTTGAAGTAAAGGCAACAAATGGGGATACAATGCTTGGTGGTGAAGATTTTGACCATGCAATTATGAACTATTTGATGGATGATTTTAGAAAGACTACAGGTATAGATTTACATGGTGATTCTATGGCAGTGCAAAGAATCAAAGAAGCATCAGAAAAGGCAAAGATAGAGTTATCTAATCGCATGGAAACTGATATAAACCTGCCATTTATTTCTAGTGATAGTACTGGACCTAAGCATTTAAGTTTAAAATTAACTAGAGCTAAATTTGAAAATTTAGTTGATGATCTAATTCAAAGAACTATTGAACCATGTAAAAAAGCTCTTAAGGATGCTGGAATATCTGCAGATAAAATAGATGAAGTTGTATTAGTTGGTGGTATGACTAGAATGCCTAAAGTAGTACAAAAAGTAAAAGAATTTTTTGGTAGAGAGCCTCATAAAGGTGTTAATCCAGATGAAGTTGTAGCAATAGGTGCTGCTATACAAGGAAGTATTCTTGCTGGTGATGTTAGAGATGTATTATTGTTAGATGTAACTCCATTATCTTTAGGTATAGAAACTTTAGGTGGTGTATTTACTCCATTAATTGAAAGGAATACTACAATTCCTACAAAGAAATCTCAAGTATTTTCAACAGCAGAGGATGGTCAAACTGCAGTAACTATTAAAGTATACCAGGGTGAGAGAAAGATGGCAGTTGATAATAAATTATTAGGTCAGTTTAGCTTGGAAGGTATACCTTCAGCTCCTCGTGGTATGCCTCAAATTGAAGTTACATTTGACATAGATGCTAATGGTATAGTACATGTTTCAGCAAAAGATAAAGCTTCTGGTAAAGAGCAAGCTATTAAAATTCAATCTTCAGGTGGGTTAAGTGATGATGAAATTCAAAGAATGATAAAAGAAGCTGAACAAAAAGCTGGGGAAGATGAAAAGCGTAAAAAATTTATTGAGCTAAAAAATAATGGTGAAAATTTAATACACTCTACAGAGAAGTCTTTGAATGAGCATGGAGATAAGATTACAAGTTCTGATAAGCTTGAAATTGAAAATGCTATTAGAGATGTGAAAGATAGTCTCAGTAGTAGTGATATGGAAAATGTAGATATTTTGCAGCAAAAGATTGATCATTTGGTAAAAGTATCAATGAAATTAGGTGAAGCTTTATATTCTAATGCTGCTAATAATCCTTCAGCTGCTGAAAGTACTACAGCAAGTAACGAAAAAGATTCTAAAGTTGTTGATTCTGATTATCAGGAGATTGATAAAAAAGACAAAAAATAGGATTTATCGTTCTTATTGTAGTTGTATAAAAATATAGAGTTGATAGATATATTATATTGTGTTAGGATTCCAATGGGGGTTTCTGTATTGTACGTTGAAGTTAAGTTAATTCCTCGAGCTCAATTGATTTTTTAGGGAACTGTCACTGTTAGTCAATGGAGATTAATAAATGGTGCCCACCTTAGCTTTAAATCTCAGGATATTCAGAGCATAGACGGCAATAACGGTTTCTCCCCATTTGGGATTTATATTTCTTATGAAATCTTGTTATGTCTAGAAATGAATATAACTTAAATGATAGCGATATTATCAATTTTTCTGCTGTTGATTTATTCAATATAGTATTAGATGTTGAGAAATACCCTGATTTTCTTCCATGGTGTAAAGCAGTTTATATAAAAGAACGTAGGGAAAATATAATAATAGCTGATTTGTTAGCTAATTTTAAAGGGTTAAGTGGTCAGTATACTTCAAATGTTATATTTAAGGAGCCTACTATGAATCAAGAAGGGTGGATAAAGGTTGAAGCAGTAGAGGGATTATTTAGATTTTTGCATAATCAATGGACATTTATTCCAAGGGGGGAAAATCAAACATTAGTACAGTTTTATATAAATTGTGCTTTTAAAGTACCTATGTTACAGTCTGCATTTAATTTGGTTTGTGATAGTGCATATAAGAGAATAATGACTGCTTTTAAAAATAGGGCAAATAGTTTATTGTTACCTGAGTAATATATTATTATATTTTACAAGTAGCAAAAGAAGTCGTTACTTGTATTAACAAACAGATAACTCTAGTCAGGTTATGGTTCTATCTTTGTATTAATTATTTTAAACCTGAAGGGTAAGTAAGAATATATTTGTTTAATATAGATATTATAATCAATGATAGATTTTGCTGTTTACAGGAAATGAATTATTATATTTAATAGGATTAACAACTAAAATTACTTCGTCATAAGAAATCGAATCTTTAATAACTTTAAACTTTCTCATTATTGACCTGACCAACATGTAATCTTTCTGCCTGCTATATCTAAAAAAATATCACAATTATCAATATTGAGCGGTTGTTGTTTCGATATAGTTAGTTAAAATTTTAATAATTAAAAAAAGTTGTATATGTGAGCTTTTTTTTTTTTTTTTTTTTTTTTTTTTTGATATTTCCAATTATTTCTGAGTTGCAGGATAATACAATCCAATAGCATTTTTTTATTACTTTTTTGTGAAGAGAAATACAGTTGTTCTAATAAGAAATATATTTATATTTCCAATGTTTAATAGCTATTTTTAGTGCGATTTAGTATTAGTTAATATATAGTTGAGAAATAATAATACTATATAATTTGAGTTATTATGACTAAACATTCCACTAACCGCTACTCTATTATATCACTTATGCCTGAATTCATCTTTTTAGCATTCATCATGTTAGTGATACCTTTATATGATATAGAGATTGAATATAATGTTGGTAGTATGTTAATATTTGCTACATTTTCTATTATTATAGTTCTAGTTTTTTTATATATTTGGAATATAGAAAGACGTGAGACAATTTTATATCTTCTATATTACTTAAGCAGCATAGCCACTATTTCTTCAACGAGTTTATTATCTGTAGCCATGTTATTTGAGGTTATGACATTAAGTGTATTAATAATAGTTGCTTCTGGCTCTAATGGAACTAACAGAAGAGTATTTATGCATTATTCATTTATTCATTTTTTAGCTGGTGTGATGTTGCTTACTGGAGCGTCTGGTCAATTTTTGGGATCAGTTAGTGGTGAAGATAATTATAAAGTGTTTTTTCTAATAGGTTTATTGATCAATTGTGCTTGCTTTCCTTTATCTTCTTGGGTAACAGATACTTATTCTACAGCATTGAATAATGATACTATCATTTTATCTGTATTTACTACTAAAGTTTCAGCATATCTTTTGATGTTATTTTTTCATGGAGAAAAAATATTATTGTTTTTGGGTATAGCAACATCTATTTATGGGATAATTTTTTCGATATTAGAAAATAATATTAAGCGTTTACTTTGCTATAATTTAGTTGGACAGATGGGATTAGTTATCACCACGATAGGATTTTCTTATGGGTATAATGATGATGGTGTTAGTGATATAATTATTTTACAGATAATTCTGTCTATAATTTATCAGAGTTTGTTATTTATGGTTGCTACTTCTGTGATAAATAGTACTCAAAGATTTAATCTTAGTGAAATTGGTGGATTATTCAAAAAAATGCCAATTGAAGCAATGTGTTCTCTAGTTGCTATATCTAATATGGGGTCTTTACCTGGTACTGCTGGTTTTGTTGTAAAGTTTAAGATTATACACATGATAAATAATATGAATCCTACAGAGGTGTTAATAGGTAAATTATTCTTGCTATGTAGTATGTTATTATTTATGAGCGTTGGAATAAAGTTTTTTTCGTATATATTTATATCTAAATCTACAGAAAGTCCTGTTGTTAAAAAGGTTTGTGTGGGATCTAAGCTATCAATCTCAATATTAGCATTAATTTGTGTATTGTTCGGGATAGTATTCAGTTTCCTGTTAGCGCGGGAAGGTATTGGAAAGTGGGATAGTATTGTATTGCAATTTAAATTAATATTTGGAAGTATAGTGTTTTTTAGTTGTTTCCCCTCCCTTTTTAAGGGAAGAGTTAATTTTATTATGGACATTGATTGGGTCTATAGAGTATTGTTTATGCGTGTAGTATTGCTTGTTAACAAGTTTTTGTTATGCATTTATAATATTCTTGTTGCGATGTTAAACCATGTGTTGGATAAGGGAGTATTATTATGTTCTAAGAGCAGTCGGGAAATTTTGAGTATATCAAGTGTTAATCCTTTAGGATTAACAATAATGCTAGGTATGTTATTTATTATTATTATGGTTGTTGTATACTTATGTTTGAATCTTTAACTAGTAGTTTAACTAATGTAATTCAAAGGATGCAGAGTAAGCATGTTATTTCTTCTGAGGACTTTGATGCTACAATGGAAGAAGTGAAAGTCGCTTTGCTTGAAGCAGATGTTTCTTTAGTTGTAGTTAAGAATTTTATCAGTAATGTTAAGGAAAAAATAGTTGGGGAAACTACTGTAAAAGGTGTATTACCGACACAAATGATAATAAAGAAGATCCAGGATTGTTTGATTGAAATATTAGGATCTGAAAAGTGTGAGTTAAATATCTCTAATAAGCCTTTTTCTGTTATTATGATGATAGGGCTTCAAGGTGTTGGTAAAACTACAACTACGGCTAAGTTAGCGTTAAAATTAAAAAATAAAGGGAAAGAAGTCTTAATGGTATCGTTGGACGTCTATCGTCCTGCAGCTCAAAAACAATTGGAAATATTGGGAGAACAGATAGATGTTCAAACTTTGCCTATTATTGAAAATCAAACTCCTATTGAGATAGCAAAGAGAGCAGTGGATATTGTTCAACAAAATGATTTTGATGTTTTAATTTTAGATACAGCAGGAAGATTGCATATTGATCAGGTGATGATGGAAGAATTACAAGCCATTAGAGATCTTACCTCTCCTAGTGAAGTGATTTTGGTTGTTGATTCTATGATAGGTCAAGATGCTGTAAATGTAGCTAAGTCATTTGATAGCAGTGGGATTACAGGTATAATTTTAACCCGTGTTGATGGGGATGCTAGGGGTGGTGCTGCACTTTCTATGAAGATGTCGGTTGGTAAGCCTATTAAATTTATTGCTACTGGTGAGAAGTTGAATGATTTGGATGATTTTTATCCAGATAGGATTGCTAAACGAATATTAAATATGGGTGACGTTGTATCTTTAGTAGAAAAGGCTACAGAAGCTGTAGGTAAGCATGCTATAGATGAAATGCAAAGAAAAGCTCAGAAAGGTGAATTTGACCTAAATGATTTAGTGCACCATTTGAAGGCTTTAAATAAGTTAGGTGGTATTGCTAATATTTTGAAATTTATTCCTAATTTTGGTCCTGATATTAAACGTCAAGTTTCTGTAATTGCAAATGATAGTAGATCGAAACAATATATAGCAATTATTAATTCTATGACAAAACAAGAAAGAAAAAATCCTAAGATATTGAATGGTGCACGTAAAGCTAGAATTGCAAAAGGTTCTGGAGTACATATTAACGTTATTAATATGTTAATAAAGCAATTTAACCAAATGAGTAACTTGATGGGTAAATTTAGTAAGCTTAAAAGTACAAATTTTATGAATCTATTTAATGAGAAATAATTTCCAATTTTTTAGTATATATTTCATTATAAAATATTTTGATAAAATTTTATGTTCTATGTAGCTTTTGTGTTTCATGAATTCTACGTTTTTTATAACAAGTTAAAATATACGAAAACTGTACATAATAGTGGAGTAGTAAAGGTCTTATTTTTAAATGTTTTGAAATCATTTCTGAGTAGGTGGTTATGTTTTTATATGTATGTAATTTGCATGGTTTATCGGAATCTCTGGTTTTTTATCAGTAGTCTATACGATGAAAAGCATATAATTAAGTTATGAATTAATTTTCAAAATTTATTAATTATTTTGTTAGAAGATATTTATGTGAGTTTATTGTAATAACTGAAATGTGCTTTTAAATTATTAAAAAATTTTATTGCATAGTATGTGTTTTTGATGTGTAATGTAGAGTTCGGTTTTATGATATCTACTGTAATTAGTATTGTATTACCTATAGTTTTACACGATAGTTTTAAGGGTTTTAAATATACATTGTGTTACTTTTTTATGTCTTCTTGTAAACACAAGAATGTACTGTCTATTTGGTTACTTAGTATTAGCAAAGGAATATGGATCATACAGATAAAAAGTGTTCTATGACTGCTATAGTTGGAACAACTAATGCAGGAAAATCGACATTAATTAACATGCTGGTGGGACAAAAAGTTGCAGCAGTAACTCCAAAAGTGCAGACTACTAGAGTTAGAATGCATGCTGTATTGAATAATGAAAATGTTCAGTTAATATTTATAGATACACCAGGTATTTTTTCTCCAAAGACAAAGTTGGAAAAATTTATAGTAAAACATGCTTGGATGTCTCTCAAAGGTATTGAAAGTATAATACTGTTACTTGATGTAAAAAATTATTTGAATAAGCATGTTGAAAAGATTATTAGTAGAATCAAGCAATCTAATATTAACGCTATTCTAGTAGTAAATAAAATTGATAGGGTATCTGTGTCATCAATTGATAAGGCTATAGAACATATGTATTTATTACATAATTTTAGTAAAACTTTTACTATATCAGCATTACATAATATTGGATTAAGTCGTTTAATTGATTACCTATGTGAAATTTCGCCTAGTGGTCCTTGGTTATATCCTGAAGATCAGATTAGTGATGCGCCGTTAAAGTTTTTTATGGCTGAAATTACACGGGAAAAGTTATTTTTGTCTCTACATCATGAATTACCTTATTCTTTATCTGTAGTTACTGAGGCATTAGAAGAAAAAGAAGATGGAAGCTTAATTGTTAAGCAGGTAATATATGTAACTAAAGATAGTCATAGAACTATAATTTTAGGTAAAAAGGGAGAAATGATAAAGAAGATTAGTATAGAATCTAGATCTGATCTTCAGGAAATTCTTAATTTGAAGATACATCTTTTTTTATTTGTAAAAGTTAGAGAATTTTGGCTAAATTATTTAGATAAATGTGTAGGATATGTTGAATAGTTTATTAGTTTTTGATATAGAAACAGTTCCAGATGTAGATGTTTGTTGTAATCTTTTGAGTAATTTTGATGATACGGTTGAGCTAAATGAAAAAAGAGAAGCATTAATAAATTACCATTTGGAAGTTACTGATGGTAAGAATCCATTTTTAAGACAACCTTTTCATAAGGTGGTTGCTATTAGTTTTCTAAAAGCAGATATTAAAAGAATAGGGGAATATGAATCCTTTCATTTACAAGAGATACGTTCTGGTGGAAAAGTAGAGTCTACAGAAAAGGATTTGCTAAAGGGATTTTTTCAATATGTTTCATCTTTGAGACCAAGGTTTGTATCTTTTAATGGACGTACTTTTGATTTCCCAGTATTAAAATATAGAGCTATGGTACATGGTATACAGGCGGGGTGTTTGTATAAAATTGGGGATAAGTGGAATAATTATTTTCAACGTTATAGCATTGATTGGCATTGTGATCTATTAGATTATCTTTCTGATTTTGGTACTTCTGCTAGAATAAAGATGAATGAGGTATGTTCAGTATTGAATTTTCCTGGTAAATTTGGTATTGATGGGTCAAGGGTTGCTGAATTATATGATAACGGTAAAATATCTGAGATTCGTGATTACTGTGAGACAGATGTAATAAATACTTATTTAGTATACTTAAGGATGATGCATTATCAAGATAGAATTACATCACTAAATTATAATGATAGCATAAGTGATTTATTATCGTATTTAGATGCTAATGAAAAGGAACATTTCAAACAATTTAGAATCGAGTGGGATAAATCTTGTAGCGGAAATTTTTATCTTTAAGCATAGATCCATATATTTAGTTAATTAATTTATATATTTACTAGTATATCGTTATTATATTAGTGAATTTTTTGGAATCCATTATGCGAAATGTAAAGTATGTATTATTTTGGTTAGGTTTTATAGTGTTAGTAACACTGTTTGACGGGATAAAAGGTGATGTTGCTAATAGAAAATACTTTGAGAAATTTTTTCCAAATAACGTTACTCAAAACACAAGCGTTAGTTACGTTGATGGAGGAGGAGTTGAGTTTCGTAGAGCCAAAGATGGTCATTTTTATATAGAAGCTATGGTGCATGGTATACCAGTTAATTTTT
Source organism: Ehrlichia japonica (assembly GCF_000632845.1). Taxonomy (NCBI): domain Bacteria; kingdom Pseudomonadati; phylum Pseudomonadota; class Alphaproteobacteria; order Rickettsiales; family Anaplasmataceae; genus Ehrlichia; species Ehrlichia japonica. The sequence continues at coordinate 448,482 of NZ_CP007474.1, forward strand.
TAGTTGACACTGGGGCTACTGATATAGTCTTGTCAGTGGAAGATGCAAAGAGATTGAAAAATCATCTAAAGTACTTAAATAGAAAGAAGACTTATCATACTGCTAATGGTACAGTAAAAGCTTTATATGTAGAAATATCTGAAATGCAGGTAGGAAAATTTATTGTTAATAATGTAAAAGCTAGTGTTAATGTTTCTCCGATGCGCACTTCTCTTTTAGGAATGAGTTTTTTACAATATTTTCATTTCAATATGAGTGGAGATAAATTAACATTAAATTCTTATTAAAATGTTTAATATGATTGATCAATGATTTCACATAGAATAATGTGAAAAAATGTTATATAAATGCCTTATTTATCGAAAGTATGTGATTTTTTAATTGATAGTTGTACTGTTTTAGTTTTACGGATTTAGATAAATATTTCTAATAGATAGATGTATTATTTATTAAATTTAGTATAACTTCGTCTTTTAGCATATCTTCATAAATTTGACACGGTGACATATAAGTGCATAACTATTATTGTTGACCATTACTTCAGGTGGTACTGGTAATCTGGAATATAGTTGTTTAACATTGAAGATTCATGAGCTTCAGTTTTAATATTTTACTGGTATTATATGGACTGGTGTTAATAACTAGAAATATACTATGGCTATAAAAGCATATTTAATTTTATATAGAGATTTGTAAAAATATTAAGCAATTAATTTGTCTAAGTGAGTATATAATTTTTTAAATGGTTATTATCATATTTTACTACTTATAAGTTAGAACTTAGTAAGATTATTATTCATAGTATGTATGTAATACTAAATGAGCTTGATATATTAGGTAAATTCTATAAGTGTTGTTTGTTGATAAATAGAGATTTTAAGAATTACTGTACATTATTATAAAAAAGTATATTAGCTGATCGAAGTTTATTGCCTATTATGTTTTATTCATTGTTGATTATGAAGTCTTGATATTAATGAGATATTTATTTTATTTTAAAGTATAAGGTTATTTTAGTACTAAGTTTGTGATTAGGAAAAAAGACTGCTATGCTATTTGTTATGTAGTAATATATATTTTTTATTATCAAGTGTGGAATTTATGGAAGGTAGGTTAAATCAATTAGTTGGTTTAATGAAAGAATATAGAATTGATGTATTGTTGTTGCAGAATACAGATGAGTATCAATGTGAGTATGTACCTGTTAATAAGCAGAGAATAAAATGGTTATGTGATTTTTCTGGTTCAAATGCTACTTTGATAATATCAAAGGAGGGTAAGCAGAATTTTTTTACCGATGGTAGATATATATTACAAGCAGCGCAGGAATTGGACCTTAATTATTATCAAATACATAATGTTTGTAGTTTAACTCCTTGGCAATGGTGTGTAGAAAATTGTTTATCTAATACTGTTATAGCTTATGAATCTTCTTTGTTTACTTTAAGTCAAGTAAGAAAGTATGAGGATTGTGGTGTTGTTTTGAAGTCAATAGATCAAATTTTGATTGATAAATTATGGATTCGTGATCTTACTGTAGAACATAACATAGTACAGCATCCTTTGAAGTATTCTGGTATTGATAGTTATAAAAAGTCTTGTGAAATTGTAAAATATTTATCTGGTAAAGATGCTATATTAATCACAGATATCGATGTTATTTCATGGATGCTAAATATACGTAATAAGAAGTTTCTTTATAATCCATCAGTGTTATCTAGAGCAATATTATATAAAGATGGAAAAGTTGATTTATTTGTTGATAATGTGCATTTGGTAGATGTTAAATATAAACATCTTAGTATATATTCTTCAGATGATTTATTTAATGTTTTGAAATCTGTAAAATCAATAGCTATAGATGCATCTACTATACCAATGAACATCTTTTTATCTTTACAACAACAAGATGTATTAGTGTATGATTCAGATCCTTGTCTTTTAATGAAAGCTGAGAAAAATGATGTTGAAATACAAGGTGTAATTAACGCTCATATTAGAGATGGAGTTGCTGTAGTTAATTTATTATATTGGTTGAATATTCAGTTAAGTAATAATCGGAGAGTTACAGAATTGGATGTTGAATCAAAATTGTTAAGTTTTAGGCAAGAGCAAGATTTGTTTCAAGGTGAAAGTTTTGCTACAATCTCTGGTTTTGGAGAAAATGGAGCTATAATACATTATAAAGCGAATAGTAAGACAAATAAGTTAATTTGTAAAAATGGATTGTATTTGTTAGATTCTGGAGGGCAATATCTTGATGGGACAACAGATATTACGCGTACTATTGCTATAGGGGAACCTACATCTGAGCAGATTACCAATTTTACATTGGTTTTAAAAGGTCATATTGCTTTAGCAATGGCAGTTTTCCCCTTAGGAATTACTGGTGGAATGTTGGATATATTAGCTAGGCAGTATTTGTGGAAATCAGGGCTTGATTACCAACATGGTACAGGTCATGGAGTAGGGAGTTTTCTATCAGTTCATGAAGGTCCTTGTGCTATTTCTTATAAGAATAATATTGCATTAAAACCAAATATGATCTTATCAAATGAGCCAGGGTACTATAAAAATGGTGAATATGGAATAAGGATTGAAAATCTTATGTATGTTGAAAAGCATGTTGATGGTTTTTTAGGATTTAAACAATTAACATGTGTACCAATAGATTTAAAATTAATAAATGCAGATATGTTAAGTGAAGAAGAAATTAATTACATAGATCAGTATCATAGTTTTGTATACAATACTGTTGCTCCATATGTAAATAAAGAAGTTAAAGATTGGTTATATTATGCATGTAGAAGTTTGAAAAGGTAAGTAGTTTTATTTAATAATAATGACTTTTTGTATATTAAAATGTCTTATGAGTATGTTATAAATTATAATGTTTAACATAAAGTAATAGCTATATCTTACTGAAATATCTGAATTTTATGGTTTACTTTAATATGTGAGGAATCTATCTTTTTTATAAAAGAATTAGAGATTTCAGTAAGTGTGATAATAATATATCAGATATTAGTTTAATTATATCATGTAACCATTGAATAATATAGTTTTTTCAAGGAAAGCATATAATGGTGTGTTAGTTTTATATAAAAAATATTTACAAAAAGTAGATTATGTTTTTTGATAATTATAACATGATAGTTATTTCTACTGTATCACTGAATTAATGATAACAGTGATTTGTTAGTAGATTGATCAGATACTTTTATAGTTTTCCAGCAAGCTGTTTTTGCAATATCTGCAATTTTATTACTCATAGCATATATAGTAATGCCTCCTATTTTATCGTGAATATTATGTTTTTTGATTAATTCAATCAATATTTTAGCAGTTCTGGAAGAATAAAGTAATATACCTAATATTTTGTTTTGAAACAAAGCATTGTAACAGCGGTTACTAAAGTATTTTCTATCTATTGTATTGTATAGTATAATTTCTTGAAAATTTTTATAATAATGGAAATTTTTTTTAAGATTGCATGTAACTTCTTTGCCTCTTATATATAGGATATTAGCTTGGTTATGATTTCTTATATAAGATATAACGTCATTAATATTTCCATTGAGTGATTTTACGGATGTAAAACCTAATTCTTGTGCAATATTCATAGTATTGTTACCGACAGTAATAATATTTATATCTCGGTTTTTAGTAATTTTACTTAAAGCAATTATGCTGTGCTGACTTGTGGATATGATGAAATCAAAATCCTTTACATTGATTTTAGCTATTAAATATTTTATTGAAAACATTGGTTCGATATAGACATTGAAGCCTAATTTATTGAGATGTTCTTTGATTTTTATAGAATCTTTTTTTGGTCGAGTAACTAGTAAAGATTTCATATAATGTACTGTGTACTTGTTTAAAAAAAACATATCTCAGTATATATAGACAATCAACTTAATATTTATATTTAAGAGATATGTTTGGGTACAACTTGATAAGTAAACATGAATTACATAGTACCCTAATTTTATGCTAAAATTTACCTAGCTGTCGTATTAAGTACTTACTTTATCTATGTACTTTTTTTATTTTACATTGTGTTAATTTGATATTAATTATACTTAAATTTATTGATCATTATTATCAGTAGTAATTTTATACTATGTTATAAAAGAATATTATATGAAGTTCATGTATCGAATAAGACATGCTGTAATAGTAATTCTATTTTTTACTATATTAATTACTCCATATGTATCAGTAGTAGCTGAATGTGTGAGATATGATCGGAAAGATATTGTAGTTGGATTATTATCTACTGAATTTGTTAGCTATCCTAATGAATATAAAACGGCTGTGGGAATTACACAATTACTTGAAAGTTATGGGGTTCGTGTGGTTCTGATGGATTATAATATAATTATGCAGTTAGTTAAAGATGAGGTAATAAGGATTAATGAAACTCATAAAACACATTACGGAGTATCCCGATACATTATAGAAAGTGTTGTTGCAAGGTTTATAGAAGAACATAATATCAACAGAATATTTATACCAGGAAACTATTATAATATTAGTTCTATGCCAATTGCTCCGTCTTTAGATAGGCAACTAGTTACTAATGCTATTGTTAGGGTAGTTTATGATAAGAATCATTGTATACATCTTCTTGGCGTCTGTGGTGGTTTGCAAGGCATAATGTATGCAAATGGAATTAGAATTACGAGAGTAGAAAATATAATTAATTCTCATGTTTCTGTAGAATCACATACTATTTCAATGCCTGATCCTAGAAGTGTAGATGCTAATTTGCATCAAATCAAAATTTTTCCTAATAGTAAGCTGTCAGGTATTGTAGCTAATTTGAAGTTAGATAAGAATCAAATTATATATTTTCCAGATGCACATTCAGAGGCAATCGATAATGATGTAGAAAATATAATGAAAATGTATAATTTAGGGTATAGTATTGCTGCCGTATCAGAAGATGGTGTTATAGAAGCAATTGAAGATAAATATGGTAATATTTATTTTCAATTCCATCCAGAATATCTTCTGATAAATGCTGAAAGAAAATTTGGAGATAGTACAGGTAGGGATGCATCAATTATACTTGCAGATGCAATAATTAAAGATTTTCTTTTTCGGAATTGAAGAAATTATATATAAAAAATAGGTTATATTGATGAGTATATGTTTGAAAAAAGACTATAATTTATCTGTTTCCCTATAGTTTTTTACATTGTTTTTACTTATTTATATAATGTAAGTGATGATAATAGTTATATCTTGGATAGTTCTGATTTGAGTGTAGATTTTATGTTTCTTGTATAAATTGATACCATAGTAATTTTATAATAGTAGTGATCTATTATTTATTTTATTAGTGCATATAGCCTAAGAATAGTCAATTTTATTGCCTATATAGGAGAGTTAATAACTATCTTTTAATGTTATTGATTTTGGATAAAATAGACCCAGCAAGTTGTGTATTTGCTGAGTGTGTGGTTGGTAGATAGATTTGTAAGTAAAGATGTAAATTTTGATTCTTTTGTTATAATAAAGTAGCTCTGTTATTAAAACGTTTAGCATGATAGCTGAAATTTTGCTTCCAGTACCGATTAATAAAACATTTTATTACGCTGTTCCAGAAAATCAGTTGTTTTTTGTTGGTGAATATGTTCTTGTCCCTTTTGGTTTTAGGACTATGGTAGGTATTATATTGAAACTGACTGATACAATACCTTCAAGTTGTAGTATAGAAAAATTGCAATTAAAAGTTATAATTTCTAAAAATTCTTTACCAAAAGTTAATGCTGCATTTCTTAATTTTATCAAGTGGGTAGGCGACTATAATATTGTTCCAGCAGGTTTAGTATTGAAAATGGTATTCAGTAATGTAATAAATTCTAAGTCTTTTTATAAGTTAGAATCTTCTGTAAAGAAAAATGATAGATATAATGATGTAGAAATTATGTTATCAGATGAGCAAAGGGTTGCATATAATAATATTATTAATAAAATTTCAGATTATTCAGTTGTACTGCTAGATGGAGAAACTGGTTCTGGAAAGACTGAAGTTTATTGTGAGGTTATACGTGAATTAATAAAGAGGGATAGTACAGCACAAGCATTAATTTTGCTTCCAGAGATAGTATTAACATTACAATTAATAAAGCGTATAAAGCGTTATTTTGATAATTATTGCCCAGTAGAATGGCATTCAAATTTAACATTAAGGAATCGTAGAGAATATTGGTTATCCATAGCACATGGCCAATCTTTAATTGTAATAGGCGCAAGATCTGCTTTGTTTTTACCGTATAAAAATCTTAAGATAATCATTGTAGATGAAGAACATGACTCATCGTTTAAACAAGAATGTGGAGTCCTATATAATGCACGTGATATGTCTACTGTATTGGCAAAAAGCCTGAATATACCAGTGATTTTATCTTCTGCTACTCCATCTTTGGAGGCAATCAATAATGTGTTAAAGTCTCAGTATTATCATGTGAAATTGACGCAAAGATTTGGGAATGCTAAGTTGCCATCAGTAGGGATTGTTGATTTATGTAGAAGCAAGATGGTTAATGCATGGTTATCGGATAAGCTTTATAATAAAATATTGGAAGCTTTACAAAGACAAGATCAAGTTATGCTTTTCTTAAACCGTCGTGGATATGCAAAATTGAGACTGTGTAAAACTTGTGGTTTTAAAGTACATTGTAAAAACTGTGCTACTTGGCTTGTAGAACATAAAAGAAAAAATGTATTATTGTGTCATTATTGCGGATATTCTTGTGCGATGCAGAGTGTATGTACTAATTGTTCCGAATCATCTCTTGTATCATATGGAATAGGTATAGAAAAAGTGGCAGAAGACATTGTTGCACTAATACCGAATGCTAAAATTGCAGTAATTAGCAGTGATATTAGTAGTAAGGATATCAGTGTTATGATTGATTTAATTATGCGTAGTGAGGTAAATATTATTATTGGTACTCAAGTAATAGCAAAGGGTCATAATTTTCCTAAGTTGACATTAGTTGGTGTAATAGACGCCGATTTAGGATTGAATAATAGTGATTTACGTGCTACAGAGAGAACTTATCAGTTATTACATCAAGTGTCAGGGCGTTCTGGTCGATTTGCAGATAACGGTGAAGTAATTTTACAAACTTATGATGTTAATAGTCCTTTGATAAAATCATTGTCATCTTATAATCGTGAACTATTTTATAATTTAGAACTAGAATCTAGGTTATTAACTAATATGCCACCATATACAAGATTGATAAGCATAATAATTAGCGGGAAGAATGAAATTCATGTAGTAAATATATCAAAACAAATAGTAAAAAGCCTTCCAAATACCTTGACTGTTCTAGGTCCAGCTCCTGCCCCTATAAGTTTCTTAAACATGCAGTATAGGTATAGAATTTTAATTAAAGTACAGAGTAATGTTATGATACAAAAACTACTTGCTAAGTATAAGGAGTATTATACTAAATCAAATAAAATAAAAATTACCGTAGATGTTGATCCAGTAAATTTTATGTAGATTTGTGTTTACCGTGTAAATATGTAGATTATTACTAAGATAGCTATAGGATTAATAATTATATATGATACTTATTGTATTGTAGTTAATTTTGTGTTTTTGATTGGGTATGTCTATTTTATTGCAATTAGTTACTTTTTAATGAGCATTGAACGTTGCTTTATCATATTAAGTGATATTATGGTTTGGTCAAATTAGTTGCATTCTCATAGTGCTTAGTTATTTTAAACCTCAATAATCTGAAGAATTTGTGTTTGACTAATGTTACTGTATTGTTATAATGAATGCCTATTAGTTAGTGTTTTAGGTTTGTAAAATGAGTAGGGTTTGTGATATTACAGGTCAAGGAAAGTCTTTTGGAAACAGGGTATCGCACTCTAATCGTAAAACTAAAAGGGCTTATTTAGTCAACTTACATAATGTTACTTTAGTAAGTGATGTTTTAAATAGGAAGTTTAAGTTTAAAATATCTAATCGTACTCTAAGAACAGTAAATTATAAAGGTGGTTTTGATCTATATTTGCTTAATACATCATCTAGAAAATTGACTGATAAAGCTCAAAAGATTAAAAAGCTTATAAAAAATGCTGTAGCAAAAGGCGTAAAAGTTACATTGTAGTTTTTTTTTAATTTTGTCTAATTCTTTTTTCCTTGATATAAGATGTTATCAAAATAACACTAGATTAGTGTTATTTTTACAATATGATTGTAGAATATTATGATAATATTAGCTATTCTTAGCAAAGCATATTGCAGTTATAAGTGAGTTCTGATCTATACATTATAAATGTTGCTATGTTTTTAATGTTTTGCTAGTGTTATATGGCGATGTTAACAGCTAAGAATATACTGGCTGCAAGAACATATTTAGTGCTATAGCATATTATTTATTAAATCTAGTATAACTTTGTCTTTTAACATATCTTTATAAGTTTGACGGTGGCGTATAACGTCATAGCTACTATTGTTAACCATTACTTCAGGTACTAGTAATCTGGAATTATAGTTGCTTGACATTGAAGACTCATAAGCTCCAGTTTTAATATTTCACTGACATTGTGGGTTAATAAGTAGAAATATACTGTGGCTGTAAAAACATATTTAATGTATTATTTATTAAATTCTAGTATAATTTCGTCTTTTAGCATATCTTCATAAGTTTGACGGTGGCGTATAACGTCATAGCTACTGTTGTTAACCATTACTTCAGGTACTAGTGGTAATCTGGAATTATAGTTGTTTTACATTGAAGACTCATAAGCTCCAGTTTTAATATTTCACTGACATTGTGGGTTAATAAGTAGAAATATACTGTGGCTGTAAAAACATATTTAATGTATTATTTATTAAATTCTAGTATAATTTCGTCTTTTAGCATATCTTCATAAGTTTGACGGTGGCGTATAACGTCATAGCTACTGTTGTTAACCATTACTTCAGGTACTAGTGGTAATCTGGAATTATAGTTGTTTTACATTGAAGACTCATAAGCTCCAGTTTTAATATTTCACTGACATTGTGGGTTAATAAGTAGAAATATACTGTGGCTGTAAAAACATATTTAATGTATTATTTATTAAATTCTAGTATAACTTTGTCTTTTAACATATCTTTATAAGTTTGACGGTGGCGTATAACGTCATAGCTACTGTTGTTAACCATTACTTCAGGTACTAGTGGTAATCTGGAATTATAGTTGTTTTACATTGAAGACTCATAAGCTCTAGTTTTAATATTTCACTGACATTATGTGGGTTAATAAGTAGAAATATACTGTGGTTGTAAAAACATATTTAATGTATTATTTATTAAATTCTAGTATAATTTCGTCTTTTAGCATATCTTCATAAGTTTGACGGTGGCGTATAACGTCATAGCTACTGTTGTTAACCATTACTTCAGGTACTAGTAATCTGGAATTATAGTTGCTTGACATTGAAGATCCATAAGCTCCAGTTGTGCATATTACTACTATTTCTCCCCTTTGTAAGTTATTTATGTGGTAATTATACGCAAAAGTATCATCAGATTCACATATAGGACCTACTATGTCGTATGATTGCAATTGTGTTGATGTTGAAGAAGAAACTGCTGGTATTATTGTGTGCTCAGCATCGTATAGTGCTGGACGTATTAGATCATTCATTCCTGCATCTAATATAATGTGATTTTTTTCCTGATTATTTTTACGGTATAGTACTTTGGTTACTAATATACCAGTATTTCCTACTAGTGCTCTGCCAGGCTCACATATGATTTGGTAATTTTCATTTTCAAAGTTCTGTGTTAGTAAGTTGCCATATTCTTGAATTGTTGGAAAAACATCAGAACTTTTGTATGGTATTCCAAGTCCACCACCAAGATCAGCTCTTATTATTTGAATATTACGTTGCTTGAATGTTTTTATGATTTTTTTTATTCTATCAATTGTATTTTGGAATATATGTAGATTGGAAATTTGTGAACCTATGTGTACAGATATTCCTATAATTCTGATGCCAATAAGGTCTTTGTTTAGGATTTGATCAATTAATTCTTCTGGTATTCCAAATTTATTAACGTTTAATCCTGTAGTAATTTTATTGTGTGTATCTGCATTAATATTTGGATTAATTCTGATAGATACTGGTGCAATTATATTTTTTTGACATGCAATTGTATTAATAAGAGATAGTTCTTCAATAGATTCTATATTAAATTGTAATATTCTGTTATCTAGTGCGAAATTTATTTCTTGCTCAGTTTTTCCTACACCAGAAAATACTATTTTATTTGGTGAAATTCCAGCTGCAATGGCACGACGTATTTCTCCCTCAGAAACTACATCTGCTCCTGCTCCAAGTGAGCCTAATAAACTTAAAATAGATAAGTTAGAGTTCGACTTAACTGCATAGCATATTATAGAATTGTTAGGTAGATTTTTTTGAAGTTGTTTGTAGTTATTTTTTATTGCGTTTAGAGAATAGCAATAAACAGGAGTTCCGATGTTTTTTGCAATATCCAACACGTTGACATTTTCTATATTAAATACGTTGTTTTTATAATGGAAGAATGGATGTGCAAGAAAAATCATGAGATGCTCCAAATTTTTATTATTAAATTTATATAATATTTATAGGTATCTATAACATAAACTTATAATAAAAGAAATAGTACTACGAGATAATACAATAGTGATGTAGTAAATCTTATGTAATATATAAGAAATAGTATATATTGTTTAGTATGACTATAAGCTGTTAATACAGTTGTGTAAGTAGGAAGATAAGAATAATGGTAATACTTAAATACAACTATGGCATTGAAACACGCTAAATTAGTGTTTATGAAAGACATTTCTCGTACTGACATGAGTATATATATTTACCTGAATAATATTACAAATGCATCTAAATTTATCGAACATCTCCTAACTAATACTAGTTAAATAAGGGTATTCTAAAGTTGAGAGTAGTGTATATATCTTTGTTGGGTGAAATCTGATTTTTTTGAGTATTGTTACTATGGAGTTTATAGTTATAATACGTGTAAATTTGTAAACTATATGTAATACGTATAAAAATACCTGTAATTTTGAACTAAATTATAAATATTTGATTGAGCATATTTTTTTATGTTCTTAATTTATTAAATTATAATTTAATTGTTATGTAATTACTGAAGGGAAATATAAGAATTTTTATGCTTGATACTTATGGTGGTATGAAGATCTATAAAAATGTGTAAAAATTTATACGTGTTATAAAATTATGAAATGACTATCGACTAACTCAATTGTTCCAATTCGTTGATTAGCATTTGTATGTCATTGGGAATATCAGAATGAAATTCTATATATGTATTTTTTGTAGGATGGATAAACCCTAATTTATGTGCGTGAAGGGCTTGTCGTTTTAATGTGTTAATAATAGTGCTTTGTTTGGCATATTTTATACTTTTGCTATTGTTTTTGCCGTATTTTTGATCACCTATTATAGAGTTTCCTATATAGCTCATATGTACACGTATTTGATGTGTTCTTCCTGTATATATTCTACATTTTATTAAACTTGCTATATTACTGAAGCTTTTTTGAGTTTGATATTCAGTTATAGCTAATTTTCCTTTATGTGGTAGATCTGTAACAGACATCATTTGTCTATTATTAGGTTTCATACAAATATAGTTTTTTATAGTGTTATTCTGAGGATTAGGTGATCCCCATACTACTGCTAAATATTCTTTTTTTATTTGTTTTTTGAGTAGTAGATCAGATAAAAAATAGTATGATTTTTCGTTTTTTGCAATGACCATTAGTCCACTAGTGTCCTTATCTAATCTATGAATTATTCCTGGTCTTGTTGCTTTCCCTACATGACTTAAACTGTTGCCATAGTGTGCAACTAGTGCGTTGACTAATGTATTATTGCTTGTTCCTGCTCCTGGATGTACAGTTATTCCAGGGGTTTTGTTTATTATTATTATGTCATGGTCTTCATATAACACTGAAATTGGTATGCAGTGGTTAGGAGTGATTATATCACTGACTTCTTTTATAGGTATATTTATAATATAAATATCATTTACTTTTGTTATATGATTGTTATCTTTTATTATGCTGTCAAACAGAAAAATTTTATTATTTTTTATTAGTTGTTGTACTTGATTACGAGATATATTTAATTTGCTTGCTATGAATTTATCTAATCTGTTATTTTCATCTCCGCTTTTAATAAAAATTTTTTTCTCTAGCATGTTTATAGTTTATAATTTGTGTCTAGGTAATATACTGTAATCACTAATTATAGTCAAAACAGTGAAATATTGCTTGTAGTATAGTTGTATATAAGTAGAATTTTAGACTATCTTTATATATAAATAAAGGGATTACCTTTTAACTAAGAGTATTTAGGATAATGATAAAAAAAATATTAATAGCAAACAGAGGTGAAATTGCATGTAGGGTTATGAGGACTGCTCGTAAAATGGGAATATCTTGTGTTGCTGTGTATTCAGATGCAGATATATATTCCTTACATGTTTTATCTGCTGAAGAAGCAATAAATATTGGCCCTGCTCCAGTGAATCAGAGTTATTTAAATATGGAGAAAATTTGTGAAGTAGCACATAATGCAGGTGTAGATGCTATACATCCTGGATATGGATTTTTATCTGAGAATGCTAATTTCCCTGAAAAGTTGGAGCAATACAATATTGCTTTCATTGGGCCAAGTGCTGCTTCGATAAGAATGATGGCTGATAAAATTACTTCTAAAAAAATAGCTGAATCTGCAAAAGTTAATATCATTCCTGGATATATGGGAATAGTTGACTCTGTTGATGAAGCAAGAAAAATAGCTGAATCTATAGGATTTCCAGTAATGATAAAAGCTACTGCTGGTGGTGGTGGTAAAGGTATGAGAATTGTGAAATCAAGTGAAGAAATGGAACAGGCTTTTAATTCTGCAACAAATGAGGCAGCAAAAAATTTTAGGGATGGTAGAATTTTTATAGAAAAGTATATAGAGTTACCAAGGCATATTGAAATACAAATTATAGCTGATAAACATGGGAATATTGTTTGTTTAGGTGAAAGGGAGTGTTCTATACAACGACATAACCAAAAAGTTATTGAAGAGACACCTAGTCCATTTCTTGATGAAAAAACAAGGAAAAAAATGTATCAGCAATGTGTCAATTTAGCAAGAAAAGTTGAGTATTATTCTGCTGGTACTATTGAATTTATAGTTGATCAAAATAGGCAATTTTATTTTTTAGAAATGAATACTAGGTTACAGGTTGAGCATCCTGTTACAGAGCTTGTTACTGGTATTGATATTGTAGAAGAAATGATTCGAATTGCTAATGGTGAAAAATTAAGATTTACTCAACGAGATGTGAAGTTTACTGGTTCAGCAATAGAAGCTAGAATTTATGCGGAAGATCCTACTAAGAATTTTTTACCTTCTAGTGGGAGAATTGTTTATTATTCTGCTCCTGTCCCTAATGATAATTTACGTATCGATAGTGGGGTATTTGAAGGGGCAGAAGTTAGTATGTTTTATGATCCTATGATTGCTAAAGTTTGTACTTATGGCAAAAATAGGGATGAAGCAGTGAGTTTTATGCAACGATATTTAAATGAATTCTCTATCAGTGGTATTGCTAATAATATAGATTTTTTATTATCTGTATTTCATCATCCTACGTTTATATCTGGAGATATTAATACAAAGTTTATTGAGCAATTTTATTTTGATGGGTTTCAAGGGGATTCTTTAACGGAGGCTTGTATTAAGCTTTTTATTTTAACTTCATTGTGCATATTTTTTCAAGATGAATATGGTAAGCATGGAGCTGAATTACATGAAAGTAAAGAGCTGATTGTTGGTATTAATGATCAGAAATATTTAATTAGTGCTAAATATGAAAGTGGTAAAATTTTAGCAATTTATGATCAGCGTGAATATTTAATTTCAGGTACATGGAATGTGAATTTTAAAATATTACAAGTGCAAATTAATAATGAAGAAGTATTTCATGTAAAAGTTGATAGTAGATTTAATAAGTATAAGCTTAGATATTCTGCTATGAGTGCTTTATGTGCAGTATATAGACCTTGTGTATCTGATCTACTTCCTATAATGCCTCAAATCAGTGCAGAGGAGTTACATTGTAATGATGTGTGTTCTCCTATTTCTGGTATGATTATTAAAGTTTATGTTAAACAAGGAGAAGAAGTTCAACTAGGGCAACCTTTATTAATTATTGAAGCCATGAAAATGGAGAATGTGATATACTCAGATGTAAAATCAGTTGTTAAATCTGTATTATTCTCAGAAGGGAGCAGCATAGCTGCTGGTGATGTTATTATAGAATTTGAGTAAATTGAGGTTATTTTAAAAAATCTATTCTGTTGTATGGAGCATTATTACGTCTTGGATCGATATAAATTTTAATAAATTTGTAGATAAAAATTATTACTATGCTAAAATATGACTATACATTTCTTTCAAAGAATGGATTTTATACCTTATAAAAATTTAAATGAAAGACTTAAGTATGTTCTAAGATAATATCCTGCATTATCTAATGTGTTGAGGTAATATATGTTATTAAATGACACATATAAAGGTCAATCATTAATTAAGTTTCTTAGTTCTGTAATTCAAGAAGATAACATAAGGATGGAAAATCACTTTTTATACATTTATGTGATGTATAAAAATGATAGTGAAAAGAAGAAAATTTTAAAATTTTTACCTTCTGATATTATAAAAGAAGATCTAGTAAATTGTAAATTTACAATAAGAAAATCAGATTTGATTTATTTAAAGACAAAATTTCGTAATCCATTTCGTTCAGCAGTTGGTGATAATGAATATAATGTTAGATTGATGATGTACTTAGTATTTGAAGCAACAGATCTTTGGAAAACACACTGTTGTGATATTTATAATACTATAAAAGGCCCTTATCAACACGATCAGCGTGGAGGAGATAATTTTTTTCCACAATTAGTAGATTATGTATTTAGAAGTGAAGGATGTCCTGGAAGAATGAATGAAGATTGTATAAGAGATCTAATGCCTTTATGTTTTCCAAATCCAGAATTATTAAAAGATAAATTATATATACGTTCTCATGGTAACTGTAGTGTTCTTCTGTCTGATACGAAAGATTATAAAGATAGCATTTTATTTAAAGTAGTGAATAAAAAATTGCAAATGCTGGACTTAGAAAGTACTAAACTATCTAATGATAGTGTACTGTTAAAAATACTAGATCAGAAAAAATGTTTAGAAAGTTTTCTTGATTGTCTATCACAGCTAAAATTTGGAAATGTCTTAATCATACCATTCTATGTATTTCAAGGTCTGTTAAATGTCTTAGCAAGTGATCAGGTAATAATCAAAGAAATTGAAAATTTATTAAGAGAGCGTCAGCTATATCATATGGTTAGCTATATTGCGTATAAGTTTCTTCAAGATAAGAAACTATATTGTATTAATTTGTGTAAAAAAGGGTTAGAGGAAGCACATAATATATATTGTAAATTATATGGAAATAATTTACCAGCAGATAGGTTAGCAATAGAAAACGCTATATCTAGTTTACAAAATGTGAAATTGAATATTACAGCAAATCTTGATTTTTTTATTAAGATGAATGGTAATAAGGGGATTTTACATGCTCAACAATATTTCAGGGGGTTAACTGCACTTATAGAATCAGAAATTAATTTTTTGAAAAAATTCAAAGATGTTTTAATGCTGGAAGATTTAGAATTTTTTTTTAAAGTTACTTGTAAAGATACACATGATGATATTAATCGACTGCTTACTGTTTATGATTTTTTTATGCAAAAGAAAATTGTTGACAGAAATGCAATATTAAAATTCACAAAAAAAGAACTTTCGGAATTAGCAAAATATGCGAATAGCATGGTACTTTTATTGAAAGAAATTGTAAGATATATGAACAATAACGTAAAAGTACAAAGTGTTGGCAAAAATTTCCTTACCCAAAGGGTAATTGGTTTTATAATAAATAATCACCCAATATTAAGTACACAATTACTAAAGAATGGGCAACTGATATCATCTATAGATTTTTCTAAGTTACTTAATTCAATAGAATATGTTAATGGGAAGTGGATAATAAAAGAAGGAGAGAACAATAAATGGTTTTTATACCAGTTAAAATTACATCCATTAATGAATTATTTAGACATAGACATAAACTGTTTAAATGTTCCTAATGAGTTGTGGGATAAAGAGCTAAATGATAACAGGTTCTTTAGTATTTTACAGTGTATTGTGACAAGTAATTATACAGATAAAAAATTTATTTATGATATTAAAATTAGCAGATCTTTAAGGGTATTACAAATTTTATACGAGGCATCACATTTTATACCATTTTCTTCTTTATGGCGTTATTATGTTAATCCTAATCGTTATCGTACTACACCAGGTTATGTAGTTAATAATGTTAAGGAAAAGCTATATACAAGAAATAAGAAAATTCCTGTTACATCATTTTCAAGTAAAATTATAAAAGATCTCAAATTATGTAATTCTAAAGAAAGATTTATTCAGAGTTATTATGAAGCTAAGTTTTTAAAGAAAAGAATCCGTAAAGACAATAATATAGCAGGTAATTTTGAGAAGTTGAAAACGACATTGCTGTCTAATAAATTTATAGCTTATGTACTTTTTGGTATTATTTTCGTTATTATGCTATTAAGTGTAATTATTGGTAGGGTGCTGACACATTTTAATATTCTGCCTGGTATTGTTATTAGTAAACTTATTGATGGAATGCGGGGAATATTTGATACATTATTTGTAGTAGCAGGATTGGATACTGTCGTAGATAAGGTGTTAATTTTAATTTTAGATATGGCAGGTATTGTTGTTAGAGTACTTGATTTTATTCTTTTATGTGGTCTGTTCTCAGAATGTATAAGATTTATTATGAAGTTAATATGTTTAGTAGGTGAATATGTTTATAAAATGTGTAGCAATATTTATCAATCATTGAAAGTTTATGGATTTAAAGATTTATGTATTATTTTATTAAGCAAGATTTGGTTTTTTGCACAGAGAGAATCTAAAAGCTATAAGCAGCAAAGAGAATTTTATGAACAGAAATGTGATATTAATAGTGGTCTGATTGAAGCATTAGATCAGATATATGGTAGAACTAAGGTCAATGAGGATCTATTATCACGCATTAATAGTATGACACAGGAATTGTCGTCACAAATTGATCAAATTTTATGTGGTGGAAAGCCAAAACCTGAGTTTTTATTAAAAGAATTTGAATGTCATACCTCTCAGCTATCTCAAGATATGGTAAATAATGTCAATTATATCAAGTTAAAATATGAATTTTCTTATTTATTGAATAATTATACGGAAAAAATTAGCTACTTTAATAGTACAGGCGGATTAAATATTTTAAATAATTTTCAAAAAAGAGCACAACTTTACGACAAGATTACTGCTGTTAATTTACAGACCAGATATTTCCAGAAGGATTCATGTATTAAAATATATAATGGAGAAGATATAAAGTATATATTTGCTAAACTAAATACCATGGGTAATCCTATAACAGTAGAATTGCTGGATGCGAAAATTGCATCGTTAAAATGGGCAATACATATGTTGGATGTTCATGATGTTTATAACATCAAAGATAGATCAGAATCAGTATTTTTAAATACTAGGATAGATCATAGTATTACGGTAATGCTTTATGATTGTGTGTTAAGATTAGAAAATTATAGAAAACAGCTGCAATTTGGTAAATTAATTTCTAAGGAGTTTATAGATACTGATATTGATAGTAATTTTTCTCCATATATAAGAGATATATATTATATTTTGCAATCATTAGATGATAATGAAATGCTTAATGGTCAGACAACAAGCATGAAAGTATTTGCTGATAACTTTTTCAATTCTAATAGCTTATTATTAAAAAAACCTTCAGATCAGGTTAAAGATTTAGCTAATTATATTAAAATTGATAAAGGGATAATATCTTGTATTTCTCGTGTTAAAAAATCTGTTTGTGAATTTATGGAATATTTTCAAGATCCAAAGAGTATTGCTATATCTTTTATATTATATTATTTACTTCGTTTAACAAATTCAATTACTCTGCTTAGTGTTGCTAATTATGTTACGCAGATAACAGATCATGTACTAGATATGCTAATGTTAGAGGGATTATATGAGTATTTTACTTGCACTGACTTTGGAAGGTTATTGTTAGTTGAGTTCTATCAAAAAGGTATTTTATTTAAAGATGTGATGTTTATGTGTTCTGAATTTGACATAGGACTATTATGTAATAATGTACAAGCAGTTCAAGGTAGCTTGCACTGTCAAGATATTAATTATTCTATATATTCATCTTCTTTTCATAGAGTAAATCTTGCTCAGAAAAGGATATCACAACTGATCAATGGATTTGTAGAAATTTTGTGTGAAGGGTTATTTATAAAGGGAATACAGAAAGTTATTAACTGTTTCAAAAAGAAAATGATATACAATATTCAGTATTTTATATTACGTGAGAATATGATATCGAATTCAATGTTGTTTAATGTAAAGTATATATCTGAATCTGATAGTCATTGTTTTACTGATATGAAAAAGTTGAATCTAGTACAAGAAATGAGTTGTAGTGATCAAAGAGGTGAGTTATCTCTTGGTAAGATAGACCATATGTTGAAACTAGATATTGATCGTTGATTTATATTTCAGTAGTCCATTAGTCCATTTTCTTAGAATATTAATGGTATGTTTTTATGATGAATGATGAGAATTATGATACAAAATCAGATAGCTTAAATGAATGCAGCAAAGAGAATGAAGATCATAATAATGTAGTTAGTAACATTCTTTATAACGTGGAGGCATTAGCATTTAATATTGATGAAGAAGGTGATTTTAAGGCTCTTGGTAGAATTAAGTTAGAAGACTTGGAAATTCAGGAATCTATTTTAGAGCTTGAAGGAGAGTTTAATAAATTTATTATAGAGCAAACTGGAGAATATAGTGAAGTTGTACAAGTTCATGAATATGATCATGATATACCTACAAGTAAAATTGAGAATTTTGAGATAGAGGAATCTTTATTACAAAAAATATTAGGTTTCTTTAGTGAATTATGTCAGGAAAGTGAGGACTGTGTAGATATTAATTATGAACTTGATCCTTTGAGGCGTAAAAGGAAAAAGAAAAGGTTCATATTAGAATCCATTATAGAATTCTTAAAAAAGTTTTTACGTAGTGGTCGATCTCTTGACCTCAAAGAATTGTTAGATACGCAGATTTTAGAGTTACAAGAGGAATTAATAAATGAGTTGGATCCTGAACTAAGAGAATTATTACAAAAAAGGTTAATGCTTCTTACAGAACTAAGAGCTCAAATGATTCAATTTGGTATAGGTTCTAAGCTACTTTTTCGCTTTTTTTTAATTGCGAGTTTTATAAACTCTCTTATTGGATTACAACAAGATATTTCTACTACTCAGCAAAACATTAGGTCATCAGAAGTAGGCGGATTATTTCTACAAAAGAAGGATGAGAAAGCTTTTTATGGGGCTATTAATTCTCAAATGCTTGTTGTAGCTAATCCTACAAATGCCTTTGTATATGGTTATACACAAGATGTTTTTTATGGCAAGATAAATGAAATATCTTATAAGTTTCATGATCAGTATTTTTTTGTCAGAGATACGTTATCTCAGCTAGGGTACGGGTACCAAGAAGGAGGTTTTCTTGCTGTAACTGTCATAATGCATACAATAGATAGGGTTTTACAGAAGATAGTAAATCTTGTTAAACAAGCTGTTAATAAGTTGAATGCTTTTGAGCACTCCAGCTCCAGAGGAGCCTTTGATAATTCTAACTGTGTTAAACAACCTGTGAATACTGTAATCCATGCTCATACAAGACATATGAATTTTACTCATGATATTGTTACTAATTCTCAACACATTACTGGTCGTTTGTCATCTATGGATTATTATTGTGAGTTGAAATTTTCATATTCTGGGATTTATAATAATAGTTATCTAGACAGTGTAAGCGTAGAGCAATATAGTGTTCAGAGTACTGTAATGTCTCGTAGTTGTTAATTGCATTTGTAGAATATATTTATTGATAGTGATTTGTGTTTTAGTTGTTGGTATTTTAATTGTGATAATTAGTAAGATTTTTTATAATTTAAAATTTGTGATAGTGGTGATCTAGAAATATGCATGTCATGCAACTCGATGTTTAAAGTAGGTAATATTTCTAATGATTAGGTATATTTGCAATCGTATTACAAAGTGGTTAAAAGTGGTTATTTGATATGAGAGGATAAATACTTCTATTTTAATTCAGTTAAGTTGAGTCTGCAATTTTGGGTAATTTTCTTATGATGTGAT
Source organism: Ehrlichia japonica (assembly GCF_000632845.1). Lineage (NCBI taxonomy): Bacteria > Pseudomonadati > Pseudomonadota > Alphaproteobacteria > Rickettsiales > Anaplasmataceae > Ehrlichia > Ehrlichia japonica. The sequence continues at coordinate 468,944 of NZ_CP007474.1, forward strand.
AATTTTATAATTAATAATAGTATTCATGTAAAATAACATCAGATATACACTTGATAAACTGTAAATATTACACTTTCTTGACATCAGTATTGCTGTTAGTTATACTCAAAGACGAGAGTTTCTGAATTTTATTGTATGAGAAGTAAACCTGATTGGTTAAAAGTCAAAATGCCTACAGGAGATGCTTTTTATCAGATGCGTAATTTGATGAAGTTACGTAAATTAAACACTGTATGTGAAGAAGCAGCTTGTCCTAATATTGGGGAGTGTTGGAATAAAAAACATGTAACAGTGATGATTTTGGGTTCTACGTGTACTAGAGCATGTGCATTTTGTAATGTTGCATCTGGAATTCCAGATAAGCTAGATCCTCATGAACCTCAAAATTTGGCTATAGCTATCAGTTCACTTAAACTTCAGCATGTTGTTATTACATCTGTAGATAGAGATGATTTGGCAGATGGTGGGGCTGGACATTTTGTAGAATGTATAGAAGAAATACGAAAGAAAGATCAGAATGTTACTATTGAAATATTAACTCCAGATTTTTTGAATAAACATGGTGCAATTGACAAAGTTGCTGAAGCAGCTCCTGATGTATACAATCATAATATAGAAACTGTACCAAGATTATACGCAAAGATCAGGCCAAGAGCACGTTATTTTCATTCTCTTTACTTGCTTAAAACAGTTAAATATAAAAATCCTAAAATATTTACTAAATCTGGAATAATGGTAGGGTTAGGTGAAACAAAAGAAGAAATATACCAAGTGATGAATGATTTGAGATCAGCGGATGTTGATTTTATAACAATTGGTCAATATTTACAACCTACTCCTAAACATGCTGTGATTGATAGGTATGTAACTCCTGAAGAGTTTGATCATTATAAGTATGTTGCATACTCTAAGGGATTTTTAATGGTTGCTTCAGGGCCTTTAGTTAGGTCTTCATATCATGCTGAAGAGGATTTTCAAAAATTAAAAGAGAATCGTGCTGCTATGTTAATTAATTCTGAAAGTAAGTCAAATTAGGTATATATAATAAAATTTTATATTTTTTATTAGTGCTAGTACCAATAAGATTTTTTTTATTAATTTCTTTATGAGGATACTGTGAGTCTTGGTACGATTATAGGTTTTTTATTAAATTAGTATCAGTAGATGTAGCTTATTTGATGAAGTTTATATAATTAAGGAAAAAATGGTAGTATATATTAGGAGTAAATTGCTTTTTTTATTAGGTTAAGGGTATGAAATATTATGCTGATTGAAATAGATTTTTATTATATCACTAGAAAGTAAGAGGGGTAGGTTAGTAGAATTGTGGTATAGATCTGATATATTCTTATTATAGGGTTTGGGTGAGATATTATTAATATTTTTAAAAAGTTGAGCCATTTTATAATTGCATACGTTTAGTATGTTATTTTATATGAACTCTTGTGATATTTTTTGATACATCTTATAAGTTATTTTAATGTTGCACTTATAGCTCAGTGGATAGAGCGTTACCCTCCGGAGGTAAAGGTCGCAGGTTCAAATCCTGCTGAGTGCACTTTGTTTTTTTCATGTTGTTATTAAATATTAATGTGAGAGGCAGTATTGTTATATTATATTTTGTTTTTGAATGCCCCTTACTAATAATACTTTTGTGAAGGCTAGTTTATAATTGTGGATGTATTGTCATTTATAGTTTGCCAATTTAAAAAATGAAATGATCGAATTTTTTTCTTATAAAAGTTACTATAAGATTTAAAATTAATAACATTAAGAGTAGGGCTACTATGGCAATAGCAGCTAATTGAATAAATTCAATATGTGGGTTGCTTGCCCACATATATATTTGTACAGGTAACACAGTTGTCGGATCAAGAAAATTCTTTGGAATATCAACTATGAATGCTACCATCCCGATCATTATTAATGGAGAAGATTCACCTAAAATTCTTGCTATACTTAGAATAGCACCTTGCATGATACCAGGTAATGCTATTGGAAATGAGTGATGTAAGATTACCTGCATATTTGATGTTCCTAATGAGAAAGCTGCATCTTTTACAGATGACGGTACTGCTGTGAATGCTTGTTTTGTAGCTATTACTAGATTTGGTAGCATCATCAAAGATAAAGTCATTCCACCTATAAGTGCTGATGAACGTGGTATGTTAAAGATATTAATATATATTGCTAGTCCTAAAATGCCAAATATGATTGACGGTACAGATGCAAGATTTGTTATACTAACTTCAATGATAGAAGATATTTTATTTTTTGGTATGAGCTCACTTAAGCATATACCTGATGTAATACCTATGGGTAATGCAAATGTTAAACATATAATTATTGTAAACATAGATCCTATTAGTGATCCAATTATACCAGTATTTTCAGGAGATCTAGAGTTATACTTTGTAAACAATGCATCATTAAAAGATACTTTTATTCTGTTATTGTCCTGTAATTTTGTAATAATTTTTTTATATACTGGATGGTTTATATTTTTACCTTTGATAATTTTATTGAATGTAGTGGAAGATTTAAACCACATGTTAAATTTAGTGATTTTTGGATTTTTGGATATAAAATCTGCTAAATTGTAATGTGCTGTGTCATTTATTATACTATAAATAATTTTTTTATTATCAAGATTTGAAAAATCTATAACATCTGAAAATGATTCTTCTAAAGATTGATGGATGAGATCTATCAAATTACTTCTGAGTGTTAATTTGTTCTGTTGCTCTATAGTATCACTAGTGATTTTTATTGGTAGCAAAACTTTTGTTGTTGTTAATGCGTTATATCCATTGTTGACGATGCTTCCTAAAATTATAAAAAGTATACCTAAAGAAGTGGTAAGTGCAGTCATTGATAGGATTGATAAAATACGATCTTTCCTGTTTTTTAAGGATATACGGGAAGTAATGTTACGATACTTTAGTAGCTTACCTAATCTTTTTCGTATGTTCATGTTATTATAAATGTTAAACTTTACTATTATATATAGTTTTTAATTCTATCTGTGATTTTTTCTTATTAAAAGTATTTTTATGTAAAATGTAAATATATTAATTTGGTATAAGATTGAATTTTACTGTACTTAAATAAGTATAGTGTAATATAATTGTGTGCATTTTAACTTTGCATACATTTTATGTAGGGTTAGTATTCTTTTTAATTGTGTTTATTTTAACTAGAGGACATATGTTTACTTTACCAGAGCTTCCATATCAACAGAGTGATTTGATGCCATATTTGAGTTTTGAAATATTAGGCTACCATTATAACAAACATCATCAAGGTTATGTTAATACTCTAAATACTCTTGTTGCAGGTACAGATTTTAGTAAGTGTACTAATGAAGATTTACCCAAAATTATTAAAACTACATCTGGGGATTTAGGGTCTAAATCTATATTTAATAATGCTGGTCAAGTATGGAATCATAATTTTTATTGGGAATCTATGAAGAAAAATGGTGGAGGATTTCCTACAGGAAAATTATTAGATAAAATAAATGAAGACTTTGGCAGTATGGATGATTTTAATAATGCTTTTATTAATGCTGGAAAAAGTCATTTTGGTAGTGGATGGGTATGGTTAGTTTTTGATATGAATGAACAAAAACTTAAGATTTTATGTACTAGCAATGGTGATACCCCTATTACACAATATCCTGGAACACATCCTTTATTAACTATGGATGTATGGGAACATGCTTATTATTTAGATTACTTTAATGTACGTCAGAATTACATAGAAGCTTTTTTACAGCATTTGGTTAATTGGGATTTTGCAGCTCAGAAATTTTTAGAGATTTAGTTTATTTCTCATTAGTGATAAATAATAAATTTGAATTACATGTAAGATTTTAATTCTTTATGGGTTACTATTTCATAAATTTTAAGATATTTAATATTATTTTATTGATTATTTAAATTATAGATATTACCTTGTTTTATATTAGTTAATGATACCTTTTAGCTTCAAATTAAAGGGTGTCATTCTTAAGTTTATATAATGAGATAATACTGTTTACGTTTTACCTCAGTTTTATATTAGTTAATGATACCTTTTAGTTTTAAATTAAAGGGTGTCATTCTTAAGTTTATATAATGAGGTAATGCTGTTTATATTTTATCTCATCTAAAATAAATGTTAAGGGTTAATGGTTTGTTAAATTGTTGTTGATACTTTTAATAGTTGAATGTGTGTCCCTTATATGGAAAGTTTAATTAGTAGAATTAAACACTACATTATATGAAATTGCAGTCAGTGTTTAGGATATATTTGGGTGGTGTTTTATTATGACAGGTACTGTTAAAGCAGATCAATTATTTAAAGGATTAACTAGGCCTACTATGCTTTTTGGTGTTAGTTATATCTTTGCAATGTTAAATTTTATGATTTGTATCATGATATTTATGTATACTAATGATTTTAGGGCATTATTTGTTTTAGGTCCAGGAATACATGGAGTAGGTTTTTTAGCTTCGTCGAAAGAGCCGTTATTTTTGGAATTATTTATGCTTAAGATGAAGAAGTGTAGTAAATGTTTAAATAAGTTTTATCATAATGCTAATTCTTATGATGTAATGTGATGTTAAAGTTTCAAAAATTGCAAACAAAAAAAAGAAAAATAATCAAAAAGGAATATCATGAATCTAATTTTATTCCCTATAGTGAACATTGGAATTCTTCTACCTTAATGACAAAAGATGGGTCGATGCTTAAGGTTATTAAATTGTCTGGCTATGCTTTTGAAACTGCAGATGATGAAGATTTATCTATACAGAATTCCATACGTAATCAAATGTTAAGAAGCATATCTTCTGCGTCTTTTGGTTTATATTTTCATGTAATTAGACGTAGAAGAAATGCTTTTTCAGAAGGATTTGCTAGTGATAAGGTATCTAGTTCATTTGCAAATTATGTAAATGTGAAATGGAGAGAAAAGCATGCAACAAAACAATCTTTTACTAATGATTTATATATTACAATAGTTAGAGAAAATGGGAAGAAAGGAATAGAATTTTTATCTGGTATTTTTGGTAAATTTGGAAAAGTTGCATCACAAGAATCATGGATAAAAGATTTACAAGCTATCTCTGAAGATTTAGATGAAGTAACTAATCGTGTTTTGACAAGTTTGCGTAATTATATGCCTAGAATTTTGAGTGTTAAAGAAACATCAAAAGGGGTATTTTCTGAAATTATGGAATTCTTGTTACAGATAGTAAATTGTGGATCTTTTCAACGTGTGTTATTTCATGCAGGGGATATATCAAAATATCTACCTATGCATAGGTTGTATTTTGGACACAAAACAATACAAATAGTTACACATAATGGATCTAAGTATGCAGGGTTAATTAGTTTAAAAGAGTATGGCCAAACAACATCTGCTGGCATGTTAGATGCATTTCTACAATTGCCTTATGAATTTATTATTACACAATCTTTTAAATTTACTAACAGACAAAGTGCTATTGCTAATATGCAGATTCAGCAAAATCGTATGATACAATCTGCAGATAAAGCAGTATCACAGGTAGTAGAAATAAGTCAGGCTTTGGATGATGCAATGAGTGGTAAAATTGCTTTTGGAAAACATCATCTTACTATTTTATGTACAGAAAAGAGTATAAAAACTCTTGATAATGCACTATCTCTAATAGAATCTGAGTTATCCAATTGTGGTGTATATCCGGTTAGAGAGAAAGTTAATCTAGAACCAGCATTTTGGGCGCAGTTGCCAGGTAATTTCGAATATACAGTTCGTAGAGCTATAATAAGTACATTAAATATGGCTGGTTTTGCATCTCAGCATAATTATCCTATTGGGAAGAAATTTAATAATCATTGGGGTGAGGCAGTAACAGTATTTGATACTACTTCTGGGACTCCTTTCTTTTTTAATTTTCATATTCGTGATGTTGGTCATACTGCAATTATAGGACCTACTGGTGGTGGGAAAACGGTATTAATGAATTTCTTATGTGCTCAGGCTATGAAATTTTCACCAAGAATTTTCTTTTTTGATAAAGATTATGGTGCTGAAATTTTCATTAGGGCGCTAAATGGAGTTTATATGGTTATAGAACCAAGAAATCCTACTGGGTTTAATCCTTTGCATCTTGATGATACTCCAGATAATCGGACATTTTTAATGGAATGGATAAAATCTTTAATATCAGTATTTAATGATAAGTTTACTTCTGAAGATATAACTCGTATTAATGATGCTATAGAAGGTAATTTTAAATTAAAAAAAGAACATAGAGTATTATCGAATTTAGTGCCATTTTTAGGATTAGATGGTCCTAACACTTTGGCAGGGGCTATATCTATGTGGCATGGTAAGGGATCTCATGCAGCAATATTTGACAATGCAGAAGATTTATTAGATTTTAATAAGTCAAGAGTTTTTGGGTTTGAAATGGGTCATTTGTTGAAAGATCCAGTATCTCTTGCTCCTGTATTGTTGTATTTATTTCATAGAATTAGTATTTCTTTGGATGGTACTCCATCTATTATTGTGTTAGATGAAGCGTGGGCATTGATAGATAATCCAGTGTTTGCTCCAAAGATAAAAGATTGGTTAAAAGTTTTAAGAAAATTAAATACATTTGTGATTTTTGCTACTCAAAGTGTTGAAGATGCTAGTAAAAGTGCAATTAGTGATACTTTAGTACAACAAACTGCTACTCAAATATTTTTGCCCAATTTAAAAGCTACTAGTGCTTATAGGAATGTGTTTATGTTAACTGAAAGAGAATATACTTTAATAAAGCATACAGACCCTAGTACAAGGTTCTTTCTAGTAAAACAAGGAGTAGGTGCAGTAGTTGCGAGGATTAATTTAAGTGGACTTGAGGATATAGTAAGTGTTTTATCTGGCAGAGCAGAGACGGTATTAATGTTACATGATTTAATAAAAGAAGTAGGAGATAACCCAAATGTTTGGTTGCCTATATTTTATGAAAGAGTGAAGCATGTGTAACATTTAATAATTAAGTGTTCTTTATAAAAGAGTTGATTATGCTAAAAGTTAGTAAGAGTATAATATATATATTAATGTTGTTTTTGATTAATGTTAATTTTATATATGCTAAATCTACGTTAGCAGCAGAGATTGAAAGTGAAAAGACAGCTATATATAGAACCACATTAGCCAGTAATCCTTTGTGTTCTAAAGTTAATCAGCATATGAAATATATTGGAATTACTGGATTTACTGCTGGATTTGTTCTTATTATTGGTAGTATGTTTTTTATTAATCCAGCAACTTGGTTTGTGGCATTAGGAATGTTTGTTACAGGTGTGGGACTTATTGCTATGGCAGCTGCTAAAGGAGCTGCATTTTTTGCCTGTAATTGGTCTTTTGTCCGTCATCCAGTTATGCGTTTTGATAATCGTGATACAAAGGAAGGTAGTAATTCTGAAGGTGATTATAAAGAGTGTCAAGAGCCTACCAAAAGTTATCAGAGTTGTGCAAATGGTGATTTTAGTTCAGAAGCAGAATATTTTAAATGTCTTGTAACTGGTGATAAAAAGAGTAAGAATAATATTGATTTAGCTCAAGCTAAACAAAATGAACCTGTATGTGCATCTCAAAAATTTGTAAGAGCAAACGGATATTATTGGCCTAAAAATAGAATATCTAGTTCTAATTATATAGAAGTTTGTTATCGTAATCCAATAGGTGGTGTTGATCCTATTTCTATGATTGAAAGGGCAGTAAGAGCTTCATCACAAGATGTTACTGAATTATTAAAAGCAGGAAATTATCCAAGGGAAGGTGATTATGCTACTCAAGACATAAAAGTCGCTAAGTATGCTATGCAGGGAAAAGTGGAGTGTGCGGTCTTACAAGCTGGTCAAGAAAAAGTGATGCATACAATTACTTTTCAAGCTGTAGAAAAAGCAGACAAAATCTGTGTCTATGCTACTAAAGCTGCAGGTGCTCCTTTGTGGCCTCAAGTTGAAGTTGGTTGTCATATGCGTCCTAGTGGACCACCAGTTGCAATGTGTGAAAAGTCTGTACCAGTTATGTCAAGTGATAATAAGAGGATTGTAAGTTATGATAATTCTAAATGTTATAGTTGTTATATAGATCCTGCATGTAGAGGTGAAGTTGGTCCTCATGTAAAATCTATATTTCCAATGACTTCAATAATAGTCTCTTGCATCAAAGGATCACTGAACAATATATTAACTGGTCAATGTGGTGGAAATAACAGCCAAAAAGTTGGTTTTTTAAAAGTTGCTCAGGATAAGTTAAAAAAGGCAGTCATGGCAGTTTTGGTATTAGCTTTAATATTATTTGCAATTAAAGCGGTATTAGGTGGAATACAAAGTCCAGCTGAATTATATATGCTAATAATTAAGTTTGCATTAGTTGTGTATTTCACTCAAGGACCTGCTATGTCACATTACTATGATCAAATAGTCAAGCTATCCATAGGATTATCAGATATAGTATTGCAAGCAGGTGGAGAACAAACTATATGCAATTATACTGGTCAGGATTATGAGGATAAATATAAGTATATAGCTCCGTGGGATAGGTTAGATTGTAAATTATTGTTTTATTTAGGGCAGCAATTAAATGGAGGATCTGCAACAGTTGTTCTTGGGTTATTTTTAACTGCAGGACTTTTCTTTGCTAGCACACTGTTTAATATGAAATTGATGTTATGTCTGATTGCGATTTTTGCAGTAATAATGCTTATATTTATTGTAATATGGTTAGTTTATATATTTTTGTTATCACTAATTGCACTTACTATTTTAATATTAATTTCTCCATTGATGATTCCTATGGTGTTATTTCAAGCTACAAAGGGATTTTTTGATGGATGGGTAAGACAATTAATTGTTTATACATTGTATCCTGTAATACTTTTTGCTTTTTTATCATTGTTGTTTACTGTCTTTGATAATTTGTATTTTGAAGATCTTAAATTTACTAGGACGGAAGTTCAGGTTTTGAGTAATAAAAGAATTACTTTCAAGTTGCAAGATCCAAAACAATGTGATGATTCAAAATATGATTATAATTTAGCATGCATGTTTGGAAATGTGCAATTTTTAACAAAGCCTGCGTTTTTTGGATTTAATGCTTATGCTCCTGATTTTAAGCATGAAGCTGAAATGTTGTGGATGAAATTGTTGATGATGGTATTAATAGGCTTTTTGTTTTATCATTTCTTATCATCTATTACTTATATAGCAGCTGAGCTTGCAGGTGATCCAAGGGCTGGTCATGTTGGTGCATCATTTAGTCCAAAATCAATGATGAATTCTGCTATGAATTTTGCGTCTAAAGCTCAGGGTAGTGTGGGACAAAAAGCCAAAGATGCTATATCTAATAAATTGTCTGGTCGTCAAAAATCTGGTGATGGGGGTAACGATGAAGTTTCTGGAGGCAGTTCTAAGAAAGGAGAATGAAATTTCTATAAGATTCTGTAGGGGGAATATAATAAGGAAATACTCCTCTTTGTAAGAATAACTTAGTATTGTCCTTTAGTGTTAATTAATTATGGAGTAAAGAGATTAAGTAAATATTTTTATTAAGAGTGAATTTTAGTTGTTCATGGAAATTTTATCAAGATATTTTATGTTGTTTTTTAGGTGGAAGAACTGATTTTATGTTTCAAAGAGTTTTAATAATCAGTATTTTTCTTCTTTCAAGTTGTGGCTATCATGGTTGCATTAAACCTCAAAGTGTACTATTTGATGAATATTTGAGTGCTGTGGAAGCTGGATTAGAGAATGGAAAAAAAGAACATGTTACTTGGGTTAAATCAGATTTAATATTAGCAGGAAGAAAGTCTCTTACTATAAAAGTTGATACAGTCAATGTTAATTTTTGTAATAATACAAAAGACACTCTGCAGGTCTCTTTTGATAATAAAAATGCTGTTCACAGTAGATCTGATGGAAATACTAGTACTAAATTTCCCATTAAAATTTCTAATATAATGGCAGGGGAAAAACTGAATTTTAGTTTATCGCCAGCATTTAAATTTACTGTAAATGAGGATATATGTAAAAATAAAGACCCCAGAGTTTATGTTCAAAATACTGATCGATGCATGAAAGATTATTTGGGTGCAGAGTATCATATTTCTATTGATAATTACGGTTTGCAACAAATGAATAATCTTATGTATTTAAAAGATCCTAAGTCTATAGACGAAGGAAAAACCTGGATTAATTTTCCACTTAAAATCTTATATCATTTGGATAAATCAACATATGCAGATCTGAGGCGCAGGACTAAGAATCTAAAAGATAAAGCAAATTCTGCTAAATCATCTGGAAATGACGATAATTATTTCGATCTTTGTTTTACATCTGGTGAGCTGGATGGATATCTGAATAAAATTATAAAAACAGCAAAAAGTGATGAGAACGAGCAACTGATATTGAAGCAGAAAGAACTTTTTGCAGCACGTCAGAAAATGGCGAGAAAAAAATATCAAAAACTATATGATGCATATACTGTTAATATGATATGCGGAAATATATGCGGTATTCCTGATTACAAAAACGAAAAAATAGATAAAAATTGTTTTGTTGTAGAGAAGAATACCATGTTAGGTAAATGCTTTATTACAAGAGATAGCATGTGTGATTTAAACGAAGTGGGGGGGCAATATAGTACTGTTTTGCCTTTTGTATATTTAAAACATGATTCAGGTATAACAGATTTTATTACTATTGATGATGCAATTAAAAAGTGGCAAGAAGATAACAACTCTTCTGATATTGGTCTTTTAACTAATCATTGGTATTCTTTTAATAAAAATTTAGATAAAGACCTTTATTTAGAATTGCGTGTAGGAAATAATTTAGAATTGATTGGTAAATATCAAATTGAAGTGACTAAGGATTGTAGTAATCACGTTAAAGATAGTTTGTATTATGTTATATCTAAAGGTCCACCTAAAGTAAAACCAGGAGACGGAGGTACAAAAAAGCTTAATTTTATAGATAATGAAAGTACAACAGTTCAATTAACAGATGATGATGTAGCTGGTGAGTTATATTTTGGTGTAAAAGATAATGGGGATGGATATGATAATAATACAGGATATTTTAATATTACAGTAACTGCGAAAAAGAAAATACCTAATGTGATTTCATATATAGTAGAGCAGTTAAAAAATTCATTGGAGCGTGGATTATATGGTACATCATCTACTAATTCTGGAGGTGTTAATGTAATCTATAATACTATTAAGGAAAACATACATTTTATTCAAATAGTGAATTCATTATTGGTATTATACATCTTAATAAATGCATTATTTTATTTTGTTGGATTTTCTAAGGCTTCTATTTTTGAGTTATTAGCTATAACACTAAAAATTGGTATAGTAATTTATGTGATTGGTCCTAATAGTTGGGAATTTTTTAATGATCATTTGTTTAAATTATTCACTGAAGCACCAATACAATTGATTGCCATAATGACAGGTCAAGATTCTATTAATAGTACTAATTTTGAATTTTTAGATTTAATGTTATATAGATTTTCTTTATCTGAAACTTGGTTACAGATTTTATCATTATTATTTACTGGTCCAGTGGGATGGATAAGCGTAGCTCTAATTTTCTGGGGATTAATAGTTTTATTTTTAACTATAGCAACTGCAGTTGTTACTTATTTGATATCTATTATCCTTATAGGATTATTGCTTAGTATTGCACCTTTTTTTATAATTTGTATTTTATTTAAGCGTACTAAAGCAATTTTTGATGCATGGATTAAATCTTTAGTACAGACAGCTATGCAACCGGTAATAATATTTGCTTCTTTTGCTCTTTTGACTGAAGTTATAGATAGTATAATATATGCTATGTTTAATTTTGAATTATGTGATGTATGTGTACTTCGACCTGAATTTGACATAGGAATCACGACAATAAGTTTTTGTCTACTTGAATTTTTACTTCCTTTAGGATTTTCTCCTGTATCAGCCTTTAATGATAATCTAAGAGATTCAGTAAATAGTGATACACTAATATTTATAGGATTACCAATGCCTATTGTTAATATATTAATATTTGTAATAATGGTTAATGCAACAAAGCATTTTGTTGGCTCTTCTGGAGAAATGTGTACATCAATTTTTGGTTCATTTGCTAATTTGTCAATGGTAGCTGAAAATGCTAAGGAGAGTGCTTTGGGAATTATTGGTATGGATCAAAATAGTCGTATGCAAAGGGCAAGATATGCACAAATGAATAATATGAATAATCAGGATAATGATGGTGAACGTCGACGTGATTCTCTTGGATTTCAGTTGCCTTTGAATGATGACTCTACTAGCAGGCCATCACGTGGTGGTGTTTCAATTCCGGAAAATCCTCCATCTAGTTTCGATGGGTAGAATATGAAAAAATTTATAATATTATTACTATTTTTTATTACAGGATGTGGAGTTGGTTGTATTGAAGGTAGTAAAGGTATTAGTGGTAATTCAGTTGTTGTAGAAGTTACTCCAACAGTAAAAAAGGTATCGAATGTATTGCAACCTAATTGGATTGATACCGGATTGAGAGTTAGTAGAGATCAGCCTCCAGTGAAGTTAACGATTACTGGAGTTTTAAATATGTGTCCTAAGGATTCTCTGAATCCAAAAGATATACTTGTTCCAGCAAGTACTTGTGCTCAAGTTGTTTATAATGTTGATTATCCAGATGAGTCGATTTATCAAAATTTGGAAAATGTCTGTGAAAGTGTTAAACCTGCAGATTCTAAATCTGTAACCCATAATATCTCAGTTAATCCACGCAGTATTAGTGCTTTTTACATGAGTAAAGGAGATATGTTTAGAGTTAGTTTAATCCCTAGAAAAATGAAAGTGACAGACTGTACTCCTGATGCATTGAAAGAACATGGTATCATATATTATTCTGATGATGAAATTTTTCAAGATGACAACTGCAGTACAGCTATTTCAACTGAAAATATTTGTAAAAATGGTGTGTCTGAATTTTATATAAAGGTAGGAGAAGAGTGTAAAGTATCTAGTGGGACACTTGGTGCAATACCTCGTTTGCAAGGTACTGAAGTTTCAGCATTAGTAGATAATACGACTACTCCTTATGGAAATAAGATTTTTTATAGTAAAGATGAAGAAAAGAATTGGATTAAAGCTCCTTTTGTTTATGATGCTAGAGTAATAAAAAATCAGAAGGTTAATGTTGACATATTAAAGAAACATTGTGCAATTATTAAAGAATTAAACGAAAAGGGAATCATAGGTCATGTCGATACTGCAAGTACTTCTCAACTCGAGTATTATAAAAAACAACAAGATCAAGGTAATATAAAAAAGGATATTACATTAGATACAATTAAAGAAATTATAGATATTATTAATAATTTTACAACATATGATATAAATTGTGTTTGTGGTACTATATGTAACTCTAAATCAAAACTTATTGCTGATAAAAAGATTGCTACAATATCAAATTATGATGCAGATGGAAATTGTATTACTGACAACAATAGTAAAGGTGATACAAAAGCTACATTAGATGAGATACACAATGTGAAATTAGAAGATATTACTCAGAATACTGATTCCAAAAAAATAATACAAGGATTGAGCGCTTATTTTGATATAACACCAAAACCTGGAGTTAAGAAAAATTTTACTAGCTCTAGCCAACACTATTATTGTTTACCACAAGGAATTTATGGTTATAATTGTTTTTCTCAATCTTTTCAAAATAGTATTGAATCAAATAGTGTGAAGTCTGATTTTAATTATACATATGAATTTGATGATCATATGATATTAAGATTTTTAATATTAGGTCAAGAACTAAAATATAATTTATATTCTGGTGGATATAATATTCATGTAGAACGCATATGTAATTTTATGTATGGGAAAAAATTATATATGTATATAGGAGATAATGCTCCAACTATATTTCCTGGTGATAAAGGTACTGTTGAATTATTTGTACCTGATCCTAAAGATCAGAAATCTGGAACAGGAATTTATATGATTAATGGAGATGGTTCTGAAAAAAAATCAGGAAAGATTTATTTAGGTATAGATGTTAGAGGTTATGAAGATCAATTTGATTATAGCAGTTTACCAGCAATAAAATCAGAAAATAAGTACTTTGCTGATTTTTTTGTAAAAGTATGGAATCCAAATTTCTCTAAAGCATTTGTTATGATTAGAGATTCTCTTTTAAGAATTTTATATGGATTACCTAAGGATGTAAAGGTTGATAGTATCTCTCAAGCTATAGATATAATACATGCAAACAAATCAAAAGGTGCAGTACAGAGTATATATACTAATCAAACCAGTGCAGGATCATTATGGAGAGCATTACAAGCATTATGTACTTTATATATAATTTTTACTGTATTAGGGTATATGATAGGTGTTATAAAATGTACTAAGCATGATTTAGTAGTACGTATTGCTAAGATTGCAATTGTTGTTGGTTTGATAAGCCAGGGTAGTTGGGAATTTTTCAGTGATCATTTCTTTTCAATATTTGTTCAAGGAGTAAGTGACCTTATAGCTGCATTTAATGGTGAATTAGATGGAGATAATTCATTTGCGTTTTTAGATCCTACTATAGGAATATTATTGACAGGAGAAGTATGGATTAGATTAGCCACATTAATACTTACAGGGCCTATAGGGTGGCTGATGTTTATTATAATTTTATGGGCTTGTATTGTATTTTTTATATGCATTATTGAAGCGGTTATAGCATATTTATTTACTATTGTTGCTATAGCTTTTTTAGCAACATTAGCACCTATCTTTATAACTTTTATTTTCTTTCAGCTTACAAAGACACTTTTTGATGCATGGATCAAGATGTTAGTAAATTTTTCGTTACAGCCTATAATTTTATTTGCTGCACTTGCATTTTTGAATCAAGTTATGTTAACTGTGTTACATAGTGTTGCAGGATTTACTGTTTGTAATCAATGCTACTTAGGTTTTGATTTTCCTATTGGTGCTGTTGAAGAAGGTGCTCCACCTGATATTTGTCTAATATATGTATTATTACCTATTGGATATTTACCTGCGTTATCTATTACTGAATCAATAAGGGAAGCATATGTTCAGGGAGGTCGTGGATTGTTCGGATTACCATTTAGTATTGCATCAGCTTTGATGTTGCTTATTGTTGCAAATGCTATGAGAGGTTTTAAAAGTATGTCTGAAACGATTGCTCATTCTATATCTGGGAGTGTTGCTGGTCTTGGTGCGAGTATACATGCTGCTACTCAATCTTTAGCTTCTATAGTAGGACTTGATCAAGAAACTCAAAGTATAATTAAAGATGCGATGCGGAATCGTAGATCTACTGGTAAATCAGATATTAATATTGTTAGTAGAAGTAATGTTAATCCTGAAAATATTGGGGAATCTGTGGAAAGGAGTGGTGATCATGGTTCTGATTTAACTGAAAAAGATCATAGTGATGTGCAGACTGATAATGATGCTTCAAATAAACCTACTGATATTTCTCAACAGTCTCAGTCAGGTAGTAATGTGAAGGAAGATAGTAGAATGCAGGGCCATGATGGACAGTTAGATAGTTATATATCGTCTTCAAATGATGATGTAGTGCTTGATGTACGTTTAAGTTATGATGAAGTGCACGGTGCTAGTAATAACTTGGATGGTAATTCACTTGTTTCTAGAAGTGAAAGTACTACTGTTGATACTACTGACAATGGTGGAGACACCAATGAAGGAAGGGAATTAGATGATGATAATGCTGATGATGTTTCAGGCATGACTACGCATGATACTACTGACGATAGTGGAGATGTCAATGATGAGAAAAGGGAATTAGATGATGGTAATGCTGATAATGTTTCAGGCATGACTACGCATGGTACTACTGACAATGGTGGAGATACCAATGAAAGAAAGGAATTAGATGATGGTAATGCTGATGATGTTTCAGGCATGACTACGCATGATACTACTGACGATAGTGGAGATACCAATGAAAGAAAGGAATTAGATGATGGTAATGCTGATGATGTTTCAGGTATGACTACGCATGATACTACTGACGATAGTGGAGATACCAATGAAAGAAAGGAATTAGATGATGATAATGCTGATGATGTTTCAGGTATGACTACGCATGGTACTACTGACAATGGTGGAGATACCAATGAATTACATAGTGCTGTTAGTGATGATATTTCGAATATAACTTCAAAAGATACTGATGAACCTAAGAATGCAGATGATATTTCTGCTAGTAGTAGTAAATATGGTATTAATGATCAAAATTTAAGTAATGTAGATAGTTCTACTGATGGTAATGATGGTACGGCTGAAAATAATGATTCTGACACACAAGGAGAGGGAGGAAAAGCTTCTGTTATTGTTGAATCTTACGGTGATGATGATGATGTTAGTAATACAAAAAGAGGAAAAAAAGATATTAACTTTTTAGACGGTCCTCAACGGAAAAGATTTTATATGGATGAACATTCTAGTGTTGCAGAAAAAATTGCAGGTCACGAATCAGCAATTAAAGTTGAAGAAGAGTCGTATAAAAGAGGAATTGTTAGAAAGCTTAATAAAAAAGATCAGCAAGAATAAGACTTTGAAGGTAAGTGGTAACGATAAAGAGTAAATATGTGTAATTTTATTAAAAAGAATTTTATAAAATTATTGTTATTCTTAGTAATAACTGCATGTGAATCTAATTATCATCCAGTTCCTAGATGTATACCAGCTGATGTGTTCTCTGAAACTAAAACAGCTTCTGTTTCAGCATATTTTGATCCAAATTCGGAAGATTTTATTTCTGATGATAAATCATTAGGAAATCTTGTAAAAAATGATCAAGTAGTACGATGGAAATATACTGGATATGTGACAGATGGTCGTCCAATTACATTAAGAGTTGATGGAATGTGGACTGCATGGGTAACTAATGTTGATAATGATGTAGCTTTGGGTGATGAGGAATCAGATCGTTATGATGAGATATTACCTGTTGAAAGAATTTGTGGACCTTACAATAAGATAGAAAAAACCTTTGTTCCTGATGGTCATGCTGAATGTAAAGTATCATGTGAATTAATTTCTGGAGTTAAAGATGATTTAGAAAGAGGTGCGTATGGACCTCCTTGTTGGTTTAAGAATGGATACGGTGCATATTTATTGTTTAAGAGACCAAATGATCCTGAGCCAAATGAAACGTTAAATCATATGAAATATCCAGTTTCTCCTATGATGCACATAGGGTACAAGCCGTTGGAATTAGCTGGTAGTGATGTTTATTCTACTAAGAATAAACCGATTATGAATTCCCTTTGTCAAAAAATAACATTGGAGCCAGGATGGAAAATATATGTAAAAATATTAGATAAACATTATTATGATAATGTTGGGGGATATGCGATAACATTTATTGAAGGTGTAAAAACAGAAACGCAGTTTTCTGTTTTTGAATGGGTTCGCAAACAGGTAAGAGGTGAATTGGATAAAGCAGGTGAGAAGCTTTTTAAGCATATAGTTGGAAATCCAGTATTTAGGAATTTTGTTTTTAGTTTATTGACTTTGTTTTTAGTATTTGGGGCCTTGGCTTATATCTTTGGTATGGTGCAGAGTCCATTTGGTGATATTATTGTTAGAATATTAAAAGTATCATTAATAATATTATTGATTTCTCCAAGTAGTTGGGAGTTCTTTTATAATCATTTACTTAGTCTATTTATTCATGGTATAGATCAAATTATTGCAATAATTAATAGTCATACAAGTTCTTATAATCCTAATGAACCTTTGGCTTTTCTGGATGACATGATAGTAAATAAAATATTTTCTCCAGTTATTTGGAAAATAAAGATTAGAGCATTAATCATTGCTGATTTTTCTTCAATATTTGCTGTATGTGTAATCATTATTGCCGTATTCCTTTACATTGCTTTATGTGTGTATGGGTTTGTTATATATCTAACAGCATTTGTTGGTATTACATTTTTAATTGGATTATTTCCATTGTTATTATTAGGTATTCTTTTTTCTCAGTTCAAGCACCTATTTGATGGGTGGTTAACACAATGTATAAGCTTTGCAATGCAGGCAATATTGATATTCACTCTGATTTCCTTATTTGGTGCGCTTATTATGAATTATTATTACCGCATTTTTGGGTTTACAACGTGTTATAATGAGTGGCTAAAGGTAAAAATATGTTTGTTGGGTAAAAAAACTCTATGTATATTTGATCGTGGTGTTTTTGGATGGACTCCAGGGCAAACTTATGACCCAAAAATTATTGGTTTTCCGCTAAGTACTGACATTTTTATGGATAGGAAGCCTTCTGGTAATGCGAGGTATCAATTTACTGGTGGAGGTGCATATATTGATGTTCCTCCTGATCGTAAATATAAGGATTTTAGATATCTAGATTATCCTTTTCTTGATCCAGATACTAAGACTGATGGGAATCCATTTGGTGTTAACGTGTCTGAAAATAGCCCATTTAGACAATTATCTTATTATATTAACGCATTACTTACTTCTAAAAAAGGATATGTAGCTGCTAGATTGATAAAAGATATAGAGGATGAGTTAGATGTTTTGGAGAAAAAGAAAGTTATAAGTGCAGTTAGTAAAAGTAAAGTTTTACAAATTATACAAGATAGAAGAAATCAAGATAAGCTTAATAACAAAAGTGAGTTAGATAAATATAAAGATGAGGATTTTAAATCTCAAGTAATTAATAGTATTGTTAATGATGTTATAGCAGGTGCTGTTCAAGATCCTACTCCTCAAGGAGAGTTAAATAAACAATACGATTATAATTTAATTTTAAGAATTAGAGCTGGATATTTGATATTATGGACAGAAGTTGGTTCTTTATTCTTAGCTGCATTGTTAATATGGCAAATGCGTGCCTTTATTCAAAGTGTAGCAGTATCTCTAGCTGGCGGTAGCATGATGTCTCAAACTATTGCTAGTATGTATGAAGGTGGTTTCATAAGGATTTTTTCTGGAATTCCAGTCATAGGTGGTGTAATTGAAAAAATTGATCAAGGTATAGATAGCTTTAAATTTGTAGCAGGTAATTATGTTACTAAAGCTGCTCGTATGCCTTTGAATGCGTTACAGGGTGTTCCTTATTTAGGTAAAGCTGTTAAATTTACTGCTAGTTCTACTAATGTATTGACCTCTTCGTATAATGAGTATGATAGAAATTTTAGTAATAATTTTAAGACATTAAATTATGCTCGAGCTTTTATAGGTGCTCATTTAGGATTTTCTCCATTAGATGCGATGAAATACTTAGGCGGTCATATTGCTGGAAAGACATTAGGGAATAGAGAAGGTGGATTAATTCATAATGCAATTGAGGATCGTAAAGCTGCTTTAGACAGCTTAAAAGCACATATATTAGGACCTGAGAAATATAAACCAAGTCCTTATATACCTAATAAGAAAGGAGAAGATGATGATAGAAATCCTTTTGCTAAGGAAGAATCACATAGCAAATATAGTAGTACATTATTAGATGAGCATGGAAATGTATGTGTAAATAAAGAAAATTTAGAAGATGCACTTGAAGCAAGAGAACAACTTAAAACAATGCTTGGTAATACTAGAGATGATACTGCATTACAGAATATTAAGTATGATCTTGATAAGATTGATAATGCTTTACGTCAACATTTAGATGATAAATTTGATGATGTCACACAAAGGTATGCTAATTCTCGTGATCCTATAAATCATCCTCAGGATTTACTTCCTGAAAATTTATCTGTGCTGCGTACTTCTTCAGCAAGTGAAACTTCAAGTATTACAGGTAATACAGAATTATACGATATTATACAAATGTATAATGATACTGAAACAAGTACTTCTTTGGATGTTGTATCTCCTGTGGGTAGCGCAAGATCAGAAATCTCAGAACAAGGTTCAGAAGATGATATCAAAGATAGAGTTAAAGCGTTTACAGATTCAAATATATCACAACATGGTGCATCGTTAGAAGAAGGTATAGAGTTAAAAGAGTTAGGAACGGCATCGAGTGAAACTTCAGGTATTACGGGTAATACAGAATTAGGTGATATGACACAAATGTATAATGATACTGAAACAAGTACTTCTTTGGATATTGTATCTCCTGTGGGTAGCGCAAGATCAGAAATCTCAGAACAAGGTTCAGAAGATGATATCAAAGATAGAGTTAAAGCGTTTACAGATTCAAATATATCACAATATGGTGCATCGTTAGAAGAAGGTATAGAGTTAAAAGAGTTAGGAACGGCATCGAGTGAAACTTCAGGTATTACGGGTAATACAGAATTAGGTGATATGACACAAATGTATAATGATACTGAAGTAGGTGATGCTTTAGATGTTATATCTCCTGTGAGTAGCGCAAGATCAGAAATCTCAGAACAAGGTTCAGAAGATGATATCAAAGATAGAGTTAAAGCGTTTACAGATTCAAATATATCACAATATGGTGCATCGTTAGAAGAAGGTATAGAGTTAAAAGAGTTAGGAACGGCATCGAGTGAAACTTCAGGTATTACGGGTAATACAGAATTAGGTGATATGACACAAATGTATAATGATACTGAAGTAGGTGATGCTTTAGATGTTATATCTCCTGTGAGTAGCGCAAGATCAGAAATCTCAGAACAAGGTTCAGAAGATGATATCAAAGATAGAGTTAAAGCGTTTACAGATTCAAATATATCACAATATGGTGCATCGTTAGAAGAAGGTATAGAGTTAAAAGAGTTAGGAACGGCATCGAGTGAAACTTCAGGTATTACGGGTAATACAGAATTAGGTGATATGACACAAATGTATAATGATACTGAAGTAGGTGATGCTTTAGATGTTATATCTCCTGTGAGTAGCGCAAGATCAGAAATCTCAGAACAAGGTTCAGAAGATGATATCAAAGATAGAGTTAAAGCGTTTACAGATTCAAATATATCACAACATGGTGCATCGTTAGAGGAAGGTATAGAGTTAAAAGAGTTAGGAACGGCATCGAGTGAAACTTCAGGTATTACGGGTAATACAGAATTAGGTGATATGACACAAATGTATAATGATACTGAAACAAGTACTTCATTTTATGATAGTGACAGTTTATCGTCTGAAGCTGCTTCAGAGGAAAGTAATTCAATGCTTATGAAGAATTTACATGATGAGCAAAGTGTAGGCTTGAATCCGGAAGAGAAAAGTGAGTTAAGTTCAGGAATTGAAAAGCATAATGAAGCAGATTCGTCAGTGTTGATGGATAATGCCACTGAACAAGGAGTAGAAGAAGATACTTCTAAAGACGCTAGTAATTTGAGTTTAGACTATAATGTTCTAGATATAGGTGATTTAAAAAGAGATTTGGATAGTGCTGATATTAAATCTGATGAGACTCTACAACAATTTAGTATGGGAAGTGAAGAAGAAGGTGAATTAGCTGGTAAGAAAGAAGAAGTAGATGATAACAGTATTTTTAAACAAGAGGAAGATGATAAAGAAAGATTGCAACAGCCAGATATAGAAGGGTCATCTGCATTATTGGTTGAACCGTATGATAGTTCTGTTTCAGAGCAAATCGATGATGGAAAAATGTGTGATGATGTATCTTATGATAGTGAATTAGTAGATAAAGATGGTGTTCTAACACAAGAAGGCAGTTTAGATCAAGGTATTTATGATAGTGCTGATATTAAATCTGATGAGACTGCTGATCATGCTGAAGAAACAGTTTCTGAGGATTCTAAAGACTTAGGAGAAGTAAGTGAAGTTGATGATGAGACAGATGGTGTAAATGATGAAGAGCTTAAAATTAAAGAAACTGATGATGTATCTGATCAATCTGATAGTGAAGGAGTTTATGAAAGTGGTGATGGTGAATTTAGCAGTAATGATGATGTATCCAATGTTGAAGGATTGATTAATGTAGTTACTGCTAGTGAAGGGAATGTTATAATTGAAGATTTACAACAACATGTACAACCTAATATACAACCTAATGCTGTGTCATTAAAGAAAGATAAAGATGTTGTGGTAAATAAAAGTATCTCAGATAAGTTGGATATTAAAGATATAGGTGTTGTTAAAAGAAAGAAAAAAGAATCTGGCAAAAGTAAAGCTGATAATTCTGATAAAGCAAAATCAGCTAAAACAGTTGTTAATCCAAAATCTTTAAAGAAATCTTTGAATGTGATATTAAATCAATGTACAAACGACTTATCAGCGAAATTCTGGTTATCTATTGATAAAATATTTGAAGATTCTAAAAGTGGTAAACAAAAGCGTAAATTATCAAAACAAGATATTTTATTAATGATAAAGCAACTTGAAACAATTATAGCATCATTGAAAGATAGAAAAAGACATCTTACTGATCCTGGTGAAATAAAAGAGATTGAAGCAAGTATTAAAGAAGCAGAATCTACTATTAAGAGCTTATTAATTCAGGGATAATTTCGATCTTATGAGAGAGTTGGTATAGTGTTTGAGGTAATAAATATACTACTGAAAAAATTTTTATTTATTCATTAAGTTTATAAAATGCTATAGGGCAGTATGAAGTGTTTTTATATAAAGATTTATACTAATATTATTTAAAACTAAACTTTTATTTCTATGAGTGCAATGTTATTACAATTATACTCTTTGTAATTATCTATAGAGCATGGTAAGTAATCTGAATCAAATCTTACAGGTACATCAAATTCATAATCTGCATATATTTTTATACCATTGTGAGGTGGAGTACCGAATTCTATTTGACCATTGGAAAAATTTACAGAAAACCCATCAGCTTTTACAGTATTATTATAATAAATTTTTACTGTATTAATAACTGGTTTTGTAATCGTGCGTATGTATGAATATTGATCAATACTATATGTTTTTATTATTTGAAAAATTTTTTGCTGATTATTTCCTATGCCAAGTGGTTGTTTTTTTGCTTTGTAATCTGACCAATCTTTAAAACGGAATCCAATAGCTTTGCCCTTATGAATGTAGAAAAAATTAATAAGTCTAAGTAATTGATCTTTTGATTTAATATTATGCATTACATTATATTTGTTGCGTGGGTGTGATATATTAATTTTGCGATACTCACTTCTATTATTTGTTTCAATAATATTTGTTGAAAATTCTGGACCACCAGTTGATCCATAAGAAATATCTTCTGGAAATCTTATTTCGTGAAATGTCATTGTTATTACTAATTGTATGAAATGTACTTTATAGTGTTGTTAGTGTGAAGTATTTTTGTACTAATTTTAATGCTAGATAATTTAAATTGTTAAGTCCTGTGTTTATTTGGATGTTGGGAATACACTTTTTGTATAATCATAGGACATTAAGTATAAAGATGGATATTGGATTTATGTAATAAAATAAATAATATAATACTTATATGCCAGTCGAGCCAAATCCTTAGTGCTGTGTTATACTATTATTTTAATATTCAATAAGAGTTTTAGTACAAGTTGTAGTTGTCATTTGTAGTACTTCCGACACAATGCTGGATTACTATGATTCATATAATGGTTTATAATACAAAGTGTAGTATAACGTATTAGGTTTATAGTAATATAAAAATTGTTGTTATTCAGTTGATGAGCTTAGTGAAAATGTATAGCATAATATGCTTTATGAATTTTTTCCACAACAGTTAAAGTATAGAAAATTATATACACATATTGAAATTCATGTAATCAAATAATAATACTTATATACCGGTTGACCCAAATCCTTCAATTCCACGTTCTGTTATATCATTATCGAAATTTTTAACAAGATTCCATGAAGCACGAGTTACTGGTGCTATTATCATTTGTGCTATTCTATCTCTATATTTTATTGTATATGCTTCACTTCCAAGGTTAATTAAAATAACTTTAATTTCTCCACGGTAATCAGCATCTATAGTTCCTGGAGTATTGAGTACGGTGATCCCAAATTTAAGTGCGAGTCCAGATCTTGGTCTAATTTGAGCCTCATATCCATTAGGGATAGAAATTGCAATACCAGTATTAATACAAGTTCTATGGCCTGGTTCTAATACGACATCTGATACGATTGCTGAATACAAATCCATACCAGAACTATTATCTGTTGAGTAAGATGGAAGAGGAAGATCATTATTAGTTAACTGAATAATCTTAATTGAAATATCTGTACTAATAGAGCGTTCCATGAACTTTTTTCCTGCAATTATAATTATATTATATTATTCAACAAATTTGTTGCCAAGTCTATGATGAATATATGTAATAAATAGAGTAACTTTTCTTATTTTGCTTGAAATTATAATAAGTTTTATCTTTTAAGGTAAAAATATGTTATTGTTTATATCCTCTTAGTTGTTTTGGTATGTTAAAAGTAATATTTTCTCGTATGACCTCTAGATCTGATAACGTGATATTCATGTGTTGTCTAAGTAAATCTATTACTTCTTTGATTAATATTTCTGGAGCTGATGCTCCTGCAGTTATCCCAATTTTTGTTACATCTTTTAAGAGGTCTAAGTCAATTTCCTTATAAGAATCTATTAAAAAAGAAGGGGTTTTTAATTCAGCTAACTCTTTTAGACGATTTGAATTAGAACTATTTTTGCTTCCTAATATGAATACAATATCTACTAACTCTGATAATTGTTTTACAGCAATCTGCCTATTTTGAGTAGCATAGCATATGTCTTTTAAATCTGGCCCTTTAATATAGGGAAATTTTTGTTTTAGTTTGTCAATTATTGCTCTTGTATCATCTACACTTAAGGTTGTTTGTGTGACGTATGCAAGCTTGTTTGGATTTATTACTTCTATGTTATCAATATCAGATAAATTTTGTACTAGTAGTACGGGACTAGTAATTTGTCCTATAGTACCTTCAACTTCGCGATGTCCTTTATGACCTATTAAAATTACTTGATACCCTTCAGTATCGTAAACCTGTACTTCTTTATGTACTTTACTTACTAGTGGACATGTTGCATCAATAATCTCTAAATTACGTAGTTGTCCAAGATACTCTATTTTTTTTGAAATGCCGTGGGCACTGTATATTAATATTGAACCATCTTCAGCTTGATCTAGTGTATCTATAAAAATTACACCCATTTCTTTTAAAGAATCAATTATATATTTATTGTGTACAATTTCGTGTAATACATAAACTTTTCTATTTTTATTGTGGTATCTTACAGCTAATTCTACGATTTTTATTGCTCTCGAAACTCCTGCACAAAACCCCCTTGGATTAGCAAGAATAACTTCTACATTTTTTTTTAAATCCTGATGCATTTACATTCCTAGTTTTATTTGCTAATTATATATTTACAACAAAATATTGCAATACACGAAGCATAGTAAGTACAGCAATGTATATAATTCAGTTGCTGATGTTAGATATGTAAAATCAGAACTTTTTAGTAATTTAAATAAGATTATCGATGTTTTCAGTGTAAATAGATAAGTTAATAGTCAAATCTTACTTAATTATAGCAAAATAATCCTGTTAAACTATAATATTATTAGTTGTCATATCTACTATATTTAAAATGGAAAATTTTAAGATTAAAGTAATGTTTTGCTTGTCCATATGGCTAAGATGTAGAACTTTGATAAATTCAATCTTATTATTAGATTGAGTATATATATTTTATAGGTGTTTATGCAGCAGGAAATTTCCTGTAATTTAACACTATATTATCAAGATATTTTATTATTTTCCCTCATTAGATTAATAAAATGATTAAATATGTAGCTTCCATCATTAGGTCCAGGGCTTCCTTCTGGATGATATTGTACTGAAATTATAGGATAGTTATCTACTTGGATACCTTCTATTGTATTATCAAATAATGATCTGTGAGTTACGTTAACGTTTGTAGGTAAAGAATCTTCTTTAACAGTAAATCCATGATTCTGACTTGTAATTTCTATGTTATCATTTATTTTATTATAAACTGGGTGGTTACTTCCTCTGTGTCCGAATAACATTTTGGTAATTTTTGCTCCTAAAGCTAATGAAATAAGTTGATGTCCTAAACATATACCTAGTATTGGTATTTTATATTCAATGATAGTTTTTATTTGTTTTATAGTACTTTCAGGAATTGCAGATGGATCTCCTGGACCATTTGATAAGACTACACCTTGTGGTTTTATGGATAGTATCTTTTCAGGTAAATTATCTTCATTTCCTGAAATTAAATGAATTTTACATCCTAGTTTAGATAAGGCGTCTAATATACTTAATTTTACACCAAAATTAATCACTACTATATTATAAAGTGGTGTTATATTATCTGTTGTTTTGTAATTATTTACAAATGGTATAGATGCGCAGTGATTTGTGTAATTATATTGAGAAGCTTTGTTTTGTAACTCTGTTAAGTTTACTGAGTTAATATCATCAAAGTGATATATTATTCCATTTTGTGAGCCATGCCTACGCAAATGACATGTTAATGCTCTAGTATCAATTTTGGATATTCCAGTTAAGTTATTTTCTGTCATCCAAAGTTCTAAATTTGCATAAGATCTTAAATGAGAGCCTTCTGATATTGTTTTAACTACAATTCCATGGGCTAGTATCTTATGGTCTTCAAAATCTTTATAATTTATTCCAACATTGCCAATGTGAGGAAAAGTGAATGTAATTATTTGGCCTGCAAATGATGGATCAGTTATGGTATGCTGATACCCTGTTATTGAGGTAGTAAAGCAGACTTCTCCAATAGCGGGTATTTTTTTTCCTATTGATTTTCCAAAAAAATGTTTTCCATCTGATAATACAAGAACAGAATTGTAATGACTTTTTAATTGAGACATTGTTTACATAATAAAGCTAACAAATCTTGAAAATTATATAGCAAATTCTTTGAAAGTTAACTATATAATTTACTTTTATGAGATTTGTTGAATATACATTTTTACGTATTGTCTACAAATGTTGGTTTCTGTAGATTTAATAATATGTTATACATAGCCATCAATAGTAATATTGTTACATATATTCAGTGACTTGTTTTGAGTAGTATGTGATTTGTATAATGTATTATATAAAGTGTAAAATTTTTTATGTTAAGAATAGCTATAGTTGGGTTACCTAATGTTGGAAAATCTACTATTTTTAATAGATTAACTAATCAAAAATCTGCAATTGTTAGTAATATTCCTAACTTAACAAGAGATAGGAGAGAGGGGAATGCTGATTTATGTGGGTTAAAATTTAAAATTATTGATACAGGTGGAGTAGATAATACAATAAAATTATCTGCACTGGTGTTTGATCAAGTAAAATTAGCTATAGAAAGATCTGATGTTGTATTTTTTATTGTTGATGCAAGGATTGAGCATGATGATAAAAATGTGGAATTTGCAAAATATTTAAAAAAGAATACTAAGAAACCAGTGATATTGATTGCGAATAAATGTGAAAGTCAAAAAAGGTGTTACAAAGTAGATTATTTAGAATATTTTAATTTTATAGGTCCGGTTTATATTTCTGCAGAACATAATTTGGGTTTGATTGATTTATATGAAGCATTGTTGCCATTTGTTGAAGTGCATGATTTAGATAAATTAAATTCACGTAATATTAGGCTTTCTATTGTTGGAAAGCCAAATGCTGGTAAGTCAACTTTTGTTAATAGATTGCTTGGTGAAAGTAGAATGATTGTAAGCCATGAACCTGGAACAACTAGAGATTCTATAGACATAGAGTATGTATATAAAGGTCAAAGATTGACATTGATTGATACTGCTGGTATGCGTAAAAAAGCAAAGGTAACTGAAAGTATAGAAGTAACTTCTGTTCAAAAGACTATTGAATCAATTAATAGATCGGATATTGTAATTTTAATGATAGATTCTGCTTATGGTATAGAACAACAAGATTTATCAATTGCCGAGCTTGCAATACAAAAAGGTAAAGCTATCATTGTTGCTTTAAATAAGTGGGATATGGTTGCTGAAAAAAATAGATCTGATTTGTTAAAGGATATTTGTAATTATAATAAATTAAATTTTGAAGTTCCAATTATCGAGGTTTCTGCACTTAAAAATATTAATTGTAATAAAGTAATAGATAAAAGCATAGAATTATACAAATATCTGACAATGCGTATTAGTACTCCTATGCTGAATAAATGGTTAAAATTAGCTGTAGAACACCATAGACCTCCATTATGTAATGGAAAGGTAGTTAAGCTTAAATATATTACACAAGTTAAAGTAATGCCTCCAACTTTTGTTATAATTGTTAATGGTTCTCATGCTATTGATTTAACGTATAAGCAGTATTTAATAAGTAATTTAAGAAAACACTTTTCTATCAATGGAATTCCAATAAGGTTGAATTTAAAGAAAAATAAGAATCCATATTGTAATAATTTTTCTAAGACTTAAAGGCAATTTTTTCAATTAAATATATTTAACTAGTGTGACGTGTTAATTAGTTCAAGTTTTATTATTAAATCTTTAAATATATTCAATCAATGAAACACCTGTCATTTCTTTTGGTTTCTCTATATTGAGGATTTCTAAGATTGTCGGTGCTACATCACATAATCTTCCATTTCTTAATCTAATTTGTTTACTATAATTACAGATTATGAATGGTACAGGATTTAATGTATGTGCTGTATATGGCATATTATTTTTTACATCGAACATTTCTTCTGCATTCCCGTGATCAGCGGTAATTACTAGTACATAATTGGTACTTTGTATACAGTTTAGTATTTTACTTAAGCATTGGTCTAAAGTAGTTATGGCTTGTTTTGTTGCCTCTATATTTCCAGTATGTCCGACCATGTCAGCATTTGCATAATTTAAAATGATTAAGGAATATTTTTGTAGTTTTATTTTTTCAATAACTGTGTCAGTAACTTCTTTTGCGGACATTTCTGGCATTAAATTATATGTAGCTACAGAAGGTGATGGTATTATTATTCTGTCTTCATTTTTAAACATATCCTCTTTTCCACCATTAAAAAAAAAGGTAACATGTGCATACTTTTCTGTTTCTGCAATTCTTAGTTGATGTAATTGATGATTTGCTATAACTTCTCCTAATGTATTTGTGATATTATTACTTGGAAATAAGCATGGTATATTAATACTATCCGAATATTTTACCATGCCTATTGTGTTTTCTAATGTGATGTGATTATCAGTTTTGATATCTCCTATGATCATTTTTATGATTTGTATTACTCTATCACTTCTAAAGTTTGTCATGATAAACCCATCGTGTGGATTCATCTTATTATAATCACCGATTACACATGGCAATATGAATTCATCTGTAATACCAGCATTATAACTGTCTTGAACAGCTAACAATGGATTTTCATAACGTTTAGCATTTCCAAATGCCATAGCATTATATGCTTTTGCTGTACGATCCAATTTATTATCGCGATCCATAGAATAATAGCGGCCACTTATTGTTGCAATGTTTACATTATTTAAGTATTTGATATGCTTACATAAGATGTTGATGTATTTAATTGCTGATATTGGAGGGGTATCACGTCCATCTAAAAATATATGAATTGCGACTTGTATTTGAAAATCAGATAATGCTTTAATAATGTCCAACATGTGTGTATGAAGGGAATGTACACCACCATCAGATAATAGACCAGCTACATGGCATATGCCATTGTTTTTCTTTATTTTATTGATAAATTTTAATAGATGATGATTGTTTTTTATGTGTTTTATTTCATTGTTTATTTTACATAGGTCTTGTAACACAATTCTGCCGCTTCCTAAGTTAACATGTCCAACTTCTGAATTGCCTATTTGTCCATCTGGAAGCCCTACATCTAATCCATGAGTAATTAAGTGACTTTTTGGATATTGTGAAATTATATTATCCCAGCAAGGCTTGTAAGATTGAGCAATAGCATTGAACTTGTTATTTTCACTATTACCCCATCCGTCTAATATGCACAAAATTACAGAATGGTTGATCATATGTTCAATGAAAATTTACTATTATACTTTTATATCATAGTTGTCGACATATAGTAGATATATTTTTAAATAGTAAGTAGCTAGTAGTTTTAATAATCTACCTTAGTATTAGAGTAATTCTTAAAAGAACCCTAGTTTACTATCTAAAAATCTATGATATTTAATTTAATACATACTACAGTATAGATTTTATTATAATGTATCTTTAAAAAAGTAAAAAGTACTGTGTAATGTAGTATTGTAAAGATGCTAAGACAATAACTTTGTAAATTTAACATATGGTTTAAAGTTACAGTATAAATTTATGTATATAATGTATACTTATTGAAGAATTTGAAGTGTTAAAGAATAGAGCATTGAATACATTGTTGAGATATTAAAACATGACTTTGTTATTGTATGGCCAGTTTAACATTTGTTATATTAATGATTTGATGAAGTTGTAATTTATATAATAAATTATATATTGAAGAATTAACTTTAATTATCTGATATACTTATTTTATTTGTTGTTTTGGATTAGAAATTTTTAATACATGAAAATACAATGTAGCCTATGATTATACTATATTGTGGTTAAAAATATAAAATTAATCTTAGTAAAAAAATGTATGATACCTTTATATAAGGTTTGACAATTTGAAAAAATGTTAATCGTTATAATGATGTAAAAGTAGTTGATTTCTTTTTACAAGTAATATAGTTAGTTTAGTAATGTAATAATTTTTTGATATGTAAATGATAAAATCCAGTATTGTATTCTTCTTTCTTTTTATTTTCTTTTGTCCGGAGATGTTATTTGCAGATGAAATATTGGAAGGACATAATCTCTATGAGGTACCAGATAATAATTCTGATAGTAATCATGTGAATGATATTAATAGATCTAGTGGGTTGATAAACAGAGATACAATTTCTTTAAGAATGTATAGGAATGTTACTCCTGTATTTGTTAATAATAGGATTATATTTTTAGGTAAAGATGGTGTTTTGCGTTCTGTAAATAGTAAGGATGTTAAAAAATGTTATTGGGAGCTACAGGTTACAAAACATACTAACCTATATAGAGCAAGTATATTATATTCTGAAAATTTAATATTCTATATTGTAGATGATAATGTCTACGGTATTGATTTTGAAACTGGAGAAATAAAATGGCAAAAAGAGTTAAGAAGTGTGATTGCTGGATCTCCTGTTGTTATTGATAATCATCTGATGATTGTTACTATAGATAATTATTTATACTTTTTTAATGTATCTGATGGCTCATTGTTATCAAGTAACCAGGAATCACTTCCTGAGGTAAAAAGCTATAGCTCACTATCTTCAGCATCATATGGTGATATAATAGTATTCTCTTTTTCTAATGGAAAGATTGCTGCGTTTAATTCTTTGAATGGTTTAAAGATATGGGAAAGCAATATATCACATGCTAATGTTGCTTTTAATAATGGAGTTTCTTTACAAGCGGCAAATAATACTGTAATTGCCGTTGATAAATTACATAGCATATCAAATATTGATATTGAATCTGGTAACACTAGGTGGTCAAAAAATTTAAAAATTCAAGGTATTTCTCAAATTGAGGAAGGTAATATAGCAGCTGTTATTGATAATAAACTTGTCTTAATGAGTATCGATACGGGAGATTTTTTATGGCAGTATGATTTATTACAACATGGGAAATCGA
The DNA here is from genome assembly GCF_000632845.1 of Ehrlichia japonica. Classification (NCBI taxonomy): domain Bacteria; kingdom Pseudomonadati; phylum Pseudomonadota; class Alphaproteobacteria; order Rickettsiales; family Anaplasmataceae; genus Ehrlichia; species Ehrlichia japonica. Next base: position 500,665 of record NZ_CP007474.1, read on the forward strand.
AAAATCAATGGAGTTCTCCTGTAATAATGAATGATGAAATTTTAGTTATAGGGAATGATGGCTGTGTAATATTAATAGATTGTAGATCTGGAGCTTTAAAATTAGTAAATTATGTATTGCCATCAGCTTATTATATTCCAATATTGGGAGATTCTTCAATTTATGTTGTAACAAATAAAGATAAGATAATTGTTTTTCGTTAAGTGATAGTATAAGGATATGAGTATGCGAAATTATGATATGGTGGTTATCGGTGGTGGACCTGGTGGTTATAAATGTGCAATTAGAGGAGCTCAACTTGGATTAAAAGTTGCATGTATAGATAAAAATAAAATTTTAGGGGGTACATGTTTAAGGATAGGATGTATTCCTTCTAAAGCTTTGTTGCATTTTTCTCATGAATATTATCATTTAAAAAATAATTTAGCTAAAGTTGGGATAACATTTGATAATTTAAGTTTTGACTTAGACAAAATTATGTCTTTTAAAGATAAAAATATTACTGAGTTAGGAAATGGGATTAGTTATTTGTTTTCTAGTTATAAAATTGATTATTTGTATGGTATTGGTAAAATACAATCTGTAAATTCTAATGATTTTGTTGTTGCTGTAGTTGGTGACAATGGTGAGCAGAAAATAATGAGTAAACATGTAGTTATTGCTACTGGATCTGATGTTGCAAATTTTCCTGGTATTGATATTGATGAAGAAAGAATAGTATCGTCTACTGCAGCTTTATCTTTTAAAGAGCCACCAAAGAAGTTGGTAGTTATAGGGGCTGGAGCTATAGGTTTAGAAATGTCATCTGTATGGAGTAGATTTGGATCTGAGGTGACTGTTGTTGAATTTTTTGATAAAATTGCTCCTAGTATGGATGGTGATATTAGTAAAGCTTTGCTTGCAAGTTTAAAAAAACAGGGGATCAATTTTAAATTATCAACTAAAGTTACTTCAATTGATAAAAAAGGAAATAGTTTAGCTGTGCATCTTGAGTCTATAAAAGATGGTAGCTCTGAAATAATAGAAGTAGATAAGGTTCTTGTATCTATTGGACGCATTCCATATACGAATGGATTGATTGATAATAATTCTATAGAGTGTGATGCTAGGGGATTTATTAAAGTTAATAGTAAGTATGAGACAAATATACCAGGCATATTTGCTATTGGTGATGTTATTGGTGGAGTAATGCTTGCTCATAAGGCAGAAGAAGAAGGCATTGCTGTTGCAGAATTAATTTCTGGGCATGTTCCACATGTGGATTATGAGATTATTCCATCTGTAATATATACGCATCCTGCTGTTGCATCTATTGGTAAAACAGAAGAGAGTTTAAAGAATATTAATTATAGTTATACTGTTGGTAAGTCTAACTTTGCTGCAAATAGTAGATCAAAAATTACAGATAATGCAGTAGGATTTGTAAAGGTATTGGCTTCTAAAGAAAATGATGCGATTTTAGGTGTTCATATTATTGGTGCATATGCTGATACTATGATTAATGAATCTGCTGTTGCTATGGCTTATAGAGCATCATCAGAAGATATATTCCGCATTTGTCATTCACATCCAGATGTTAATGAAGCATTTAAAGATGCATGTGAAGCAGTGTTTTTAAAATGATTAGCTTATCATTTTAGCATGAGGTTCAGGTATTATGTTACATAGGCTATTAAGGTTAAAGTTAGAGTATAAAGTAGCGTTTTTTATTCTATTGTTAGCTATTATTTGGGTTAATAGTAGAATTTTTAAGAAATATGATCAGCAGATAGAACAAGATGTTTTTCATAATCGTCCTGTTAACATTAAAGTAGTAGAATCTAATGCTCAAGATAGAGTAGTGTACTTATCCTTGATAGGTGAAGTCGAAGCTTTTCGTTATGTTAATATTATGCCAGAAGTTGCTGGTAAGGTATCAGATGTCTTGGTAAAGGATGGGGATTATGTAACAGAAGGAAATATTTTAGTAAAAATAGAAAAATATGAAAAACAAGAACAATTAGAACAGGCTAAAGCTCTATTAAAGCAAAGAGAACTTGAATATAAAGCTTCTCAGTCTTTAAATGAACATGGATACAGATCTGAGATAAATGATGCATTATCTTTTACTGCTTTAGAATCAGCTAAAGCAGATGTAAAAAAAGCACAAATTAATTTATATAATACAGAGATAAAGGCTCCTTTTTCTGGATTTGTAGATAAAATGAATGTGCAAATTGGTGATTTGGTGTTTGCTGGTGGATCATCAATTGTGCAATTAGTTAACTTTGATAAAATAAGAGTGATTACTTATGTTCCAGAGAAGTATTTAAATAGATTAAAAGTGGGTGATATTTGTAAGATCTTAATTGCACAAAATGAAGAAATATATGCTCCTATTGTTTTTATCAGTAAAATAATAAATCGTAATACAAGAACTTATCGAGTGGAAATGATATTGGATAATGATGATTTAAAGATTTTTACGCAAGGGGCTGTTTATTCTATAAAGATTCCTGTGGGGAATTATCGAGCTCATAGAATTTCACCTTCTGCTTTAGATCTGCAAGATAATGGAGATTTGGGCATTAAAGTAATTGTTGATGAAAAAGTAAAATTTATACCTGTTGAAGTTATTGATAGTGAATACAACGGGGATATTTGGATTACAAATTCTCCTGATACTATTAAATTAATCACTTTAGGTCACGAATATGTGAAAGATAATACGCATATTGAACATAAGTCATAAAAAATTGAACTGAATTTAATTAGAGTCTTATAAAATCAAGAAGTTTAAGTAATTTTAATAAGTGAGTCTGATTTTTTTAGTATTATAAAAATTATGTTGCAGGTTGGTATTGTGTATTCTACAATGTAGGGAGTTCATTGTTTTATAAAATATAGTGGTAACAAAAGAAGGTATAATTGAAGCTGAGGGTATTGTAGTTAAGTTGTTGCGTGGTGCAACTTTTATGGTCAGGCTTAATGATAATTATGAAATTATAGCGCATGCTTCAGGGAAGATAAGGAAAAGTAAAATACGTATATTAATGCATGATAAGGTGTTGGTTGAAATCAGTACCTATGGTATTAATAAAGGCGAAGTAGGGAAAGGTAGAATTATTAGACGATTAAAGATTGTAGATGCTTAAGTTTGATAATTTGGTGTTAGCTTCTTCTTCAAAGCAAAGGTTGTCTTTACTGGAACAAATTGGTGTAATCCCTGGGCAGGTGGTGTCTCCTGGTATAAATGAGGTGATCTTAAAGAAGGAATTACCTAAAGCTTATTCAATACGTATAGCTAAAGAAAAAGGTACAAAAGTAAAGGTATTATATCCTGATAAGTTTGTATTGAGCGCAGATACTGTCGTATGTTGTGGTAGGAGGGTATTACCAAAAGCAGAGACAGAAGAACAAGCTCTTGAATGTATGAGATTAATATCAGGACGTAGGCATAGAGTTTATACAACTATTTGTTTGTATACTCCCCATGATAAATTGCATTGTAGAAGTGTGGTGGCAATAGTAAAGTTTAAGCGTTTATCTGTACAAGAAATAAATTGTTATATAATGTCCAGACAATGGGAAGGAAAGTCAGGTGGGTGTAGTATACAGACTGATGCTGGTAAGTTTGTATTGTCAATTAATGGATCATACTCTGCTGTTATAGGGTTACCATTGTATGAAACTTATTCGGTTTTGAATCAATATTTTAGTATATAAATTTCTTAGTTATAACTGTTGATATAGTAGAGCTATAGCTACATATTAGTAAGTTAGTGTTTGGGAGTGTACTTGCTTAAGTATTTTTCTATTATATACAATAATAGTGCTGTTATTAATAATAAATTCCTTGCTAAGAGTTGTGGCAGTTGCTAACATGGTAAGCATTTTAAAAAATAATTTATTATAGAAGTATTTGTTAATGCATTATAGATATATTTATTGGATTATTTATTGAAATTGCATTTCACACATGACGTAACATAATGGTCCTGTTATATACTTGACAGGTTATTGTCGTGGAGGAGTAACTGTTATGGAATTAGGAGAAAAAAATGGTTAATTTGCCACAATTTACAATGCGAGATTTAGTAGAATCTGGTGTTCACTTTGGTCATAAGGCAAGTAGGTGGAATCCTAGGATGGCTCCATATATATATGGAGTACATAATGATATTCACATTATCAATTTGCAGAATACTGTAGTTTTGCTTAGGAATGCATTAAAAGCCATATATGATATAGTTCTTAAGAGGGGGAGGGTATTATTTATAGGAACTAAAGTCCAAGCCTCTGCTATTATTGCTGATGAAGCAATACGTTGTGGACAATATTATATAAATAATAGATGGTTAGGAGGTATGTTAACAAATTGGGAAACTATCTCTCTATCAATAAAAAAACTGAAAGAATATGAAAAATTAATAGAAAATGTTGATAATCAGTTTACAAAGAAGGAATTATTACTTTTTGAGAAGAAAAGAGCAAAACTTGATAGGTCTATAGGTGGTATTTGTAATATGGGTGGATTGCCTCATGCCTTGTTTATAATTGATACAAATAAGGAACATATTGCAATTAAAGAAGCTAATAAATTAAATATTCCTATTATAGCAGTGTTGGATACTAATTCAGATCCTACTGGTATAGATTATCCAATTCCTGGAAATGATGATGCAGTACGTTCAATTGATTTCTTTTGTAAGATTGTGTCAGATACTATATTAGAGGCGATACGTTCTGATTTAGCTAAGTCTGGTATTAGTGTTGATGGTATTAAGGATTTTTCAGTAGAGAGAAGAGAAGATCTTTTGAAAACAAGTAATCGAGATAATAAGAATAATAAAAGTAGTGGTGCTATTGATAATATTGAAAATCTTAAAGAAGAAGATCTTATAGGAGGAAGTAATAATGAAGATTGATATTAATGCAGTAAAAGAATTGCGTAATTTGACAGGTGCTGGTGTTGGTGATTGCAAGGAGGCATTGAGTTCTTGTGCTGGTGATATAGAAAAAGCAAAAGATTACCTTAGAGAACAGGGTATTGCAAAAGCGTATAAAAAATCTAATAAAGATGTGTCAGATGGTTTAATAGCAATTCATGTTAATGGAAATCAAGGTGCAATTTTAGAAGTAAATTCGGAGACTGATTTTGTTGCTCGTAATGAAAAATTTCAGAAATTGGTATTAAATCTTGTTTCTTTAGCTAATCAGTATGCTATTGAAAATATAGAAGATTTTTTAAAGTATGAATATATTAGTGGTACTAATATTCGTGATGAAATAATGAGTAATATTGCAGTAATAGGAGAAAATATTCATTTAAATAAGATAGGGTATTTATCTGTGGGTAGTGGTGTTGTTAGTGGGTATATACATAATCCTGTAATTGATAATCTTGGTAAAATAGGAGCAATAGTTGCTTTAGAATCTACTGGTGATAGTGAAAAATTAAATGTGCTTGCAAAGCAAATAGCTATGCATATTGTTGCTGCAAGACCAGAGGCATTGTCTATAGATGTTTTAGATAAAGATATTTTAGATAAAGAACGTGAGATTATAAAGAAGCAGGTTGATCAATTAAACAAGCCAATATCAGTAGCAGAAAAAATAATAGATGGTAGAATAGCTAAGTTTTATCAAGATGTTGTTTTGTTAGAACAAATCTTTGTAATGGATAATCAATTAACAATTTCCGAATTAATAAAAAGAAAAGAGTCAGAGTTGGCTACAAATATTAATCTTATAGGATATAAGCTATTTGTCATTAATAAATAATGATACTATTAAGAATAGTATTTGTTTAAAAAATTTTAAGGCATAATGTGGGTACCAATGGTTTATGGCTTGTATAATAGATTATACCTATATGACTGTATAGTAATTGGTTATGCAATGTTTTATGTAATATTTGTGATAGCTATATTTTGTTTTATCTTAAATAGATTAGCATTATGCGTGTATTTCATGTACAATTGAAATCTATATGTCATAGCAGAACTATACACGTGTTTTTGTATATTGCGAGTATATGTTAAAGTTGGTATGATAGTTTTTTATTAAAAATATTAATTTGTAGATAAGTATAATTATTAAATGAGAGATTATGGATGTTACGCCTATTATTTATGCTAATCAAAATGTGATTACTGGCTATGGTAAAGGTAAGTTTTTTATAAATGATAATATCTATTTGGGGTCTCACATAATTTTTCCAAATAAAATTATTTCTTATTTAAATCTTAATATTTCTAACTTAGAAAATATAATTGAATTATTAGATGAAACTTTAGATATAGTGTTGATTGGTACTGGTAAAGATCATATATTTTTACCTAATGAAGTAAAAGACAATTTTTTAAAGCGTGGTTTTAATCTTGAACATATGTCTACAGGAGCAGTTTGTCGTACATATAATATTTTATTGTATGAAGGTAGAAATGTTTGTGCAGCGTTAATATCGTTATAAGTTCTTATGTTTTTTGAAATTATTAATGAATATTTTTTTATTAATGGTATAATTGCCATACTAATTGTGAGCTTGGTTACAGGGTCATTAGGATCATTTATGATATGGAAAAATCTTTCATATTTAGGTGATAGTATTTCTCATTCATCTATTTTAGGTGTAGCTTTAGCTGTTTTACTAGATATTAGTACATCTAGTGGAATTTTATGTATTTCTATTATTTTTGCATTGCTGTTGTCTTATAGCATAAATAGAATTTATTCTATAGATACGATTTTAAACATTGTTACTAATGTAATTATGTCTTTGGGAATGATATTATTATCTTTTTTCCCAGCTGCAAGTAATAATATTATACATTCATTGTTTGGGGATGTACTAATGTTAACTAGTAAAGATCTTATAATAATGGCTTTAGTAGCATTAGTAATTATTATTCTCGTTATATATAGGTGGAAATATTGGTTAATTATATCAATAAGTAATGATTTATCTGCGTCGGAAGGTGTAAATATAGGTTTTATAAAATTAGAATTTTTAGTAATACTATCTGTTTTTATTGCTTTTGCAGCTCAATTGGTAGGGATATTATTAATTACTGCTTTTTTAGTGATTCCTGCTGCAACAGCAAGATTAGTATCAAAAACGCCATTACAAATGATAATAATTTCTACAATTGTTTCTATATTTTCTGGTATAATAGGACTTTTGTTGTCTGAAAAGTTTGATATTTTTCCTGGTCCTTTGATTATCATGGTATCATTTGTATTTCTATTATTTATGTATTGTGTAAATAAATTTATAAATTAATATTTATATATAATTTTAAATATTATTCTAGTTATTTTAAAGATATTATGCTTAAATTAATATAATATATAATAATTGGGATATACTATGCCATCTTTCAAAAGCTTAATAATACGTACTACTGGTTTAGTAATAGGTTCTCTATTATTAATATTTAGTATTAATATGTTAATGCAACGTTGTAATAAAAAGGGCAATTGCATTTCTATATCTATAATTTTGTTATTAAGCGTTGGAATTACTGCTTTTTTTAAAATATATGGTAATAATGAAAATTCATTAACATTTATTAAAATTAAAATATGTGCAATGTTGTTAGCTAGTGCTTTAGTAATGTTTTGTATTGCTAATTTAGTGTTGAGAAAAAAAGGTAAATGTCATTCCAAATTTAGAGAACAAAATAAGAAAATTTACTCTTTAAGGATTGATATCACTAATTTAGAAATACAGCTTAATATTATGAAAAGGGAAATAGAGTGGTATTTTAGTGATTTATGTTCTGATACTAAAATTTGTATTGATATAAAACAAGAATACTTACTACCAACCGATAAAGCATATTATGATATTGATTTTTTGTGCAAAATAACAAAATTTATTATCTTTGGTATAGCATTGTTGATATTTTTATATCAGTCTTTTTATAGTTCTCTTAATGAAAAGTTTGGATCGACTGAATTATTTATGTATTATACTTTAGTATCATTATTTTTTTTCACATTTATAGTAGATCAGTCAACTGTTTATTACATTAAAGAAAATTATAAACCTATTGAGGAAGGTGATAAAAATATCATTAATACTTTAAGTGCTGAATTGAAAACAAAAAAGAAATTATATGATATTTTGTTAAAAGATATATCAAAGTATAATAGGATTGCTGTTAAAAAATGGCAAAATGTAAATCACCTTCGTACATTAGAAGATAGTAGAGATAAAATACTAAATATTTTAGATAGAATTTAATTTATATTACTCAGCTTGATTATGTAAGTAGGAATATTTATGATAACAAATTTCTGTATATTTTAAATTATAATATAATTTTTTATTAAGATATATAAATATTTGTAAAATTAGGTTTTTAATTTAATATTTTGTTTAAGTAAATATACTAAAAATATAATATGCTATATTATTAAGTAATAATCAAAAATCAAATTTATGTAAATGTTATTAGTAGTAAGGGAGGTGGGATTTAATTGTTATTGACACTTTGCTTTTTATCATAATATATTGTATAAATTTGTTGTGATATGTGAATGATATCTGTTTAAATTAGTTATGAAGTAATCTCTTGCATAGTTGTAAGTATTTTGGTAATGGGTCATCTATTTTTATATATAAAGATTAAGGAGTGGTATAGCGTTCCTATATAAAATAACTGGTTGATTAACAAAATATACTTGTGTAACTGGGTATTACTTTTATAATATTAGTTCGGTGTTATGTATTTTGTATCATCATTGTAATATTGAAGGATAGTTATGAGTCACGATGAAAATAAATACTCTGTATTTAAAGCAAAAGTTAAAAGGCGGGATTTTTTAGGCTTAACTACTTTATCTATGGTAGGTATTGGGTTATTTTCATCGGTGTATTCCTTAATAAAGTTTTTAAGTCCATCTGCAGAAGTGGTAGCACAGGCTACTGTTGAAGTAAATTTATCAGATATTAAAGAAGGAAAAACTAAAGTTGTAAAATGGCAAGGTAAGCCTGTTTTTATACGTAGGCGCACTATACAAGAGATAGAAGAAGCAAAAGCTGTAAAAATAGATAGCTTGCGGGATCCGCAGTCTGATCAAGAGCGTACCCATCAGGGAAGGGAAGAGTGGTTAGTAATGGTGGGTATTTGTACACATTTAGGATGTGTTCCTGTAGAAGTAGATGATGGAAAAAAAGGGTGGTATTGTCCTTGTCATGGTTCTAAGTATGATACATCTGGAAGGATTATTAGCGGCCCTGCTCCACTTAATCTTCCTGTGCCTGATTACTATTTTTCTGGTAAAGACGTTATTATTATAGGGGCAAAAGGGGTTGATGCTGCATAAATAAATATTAAGGTAAGAGGTATTAGTTAATGTCTGGACATGATAATATGAAAAATCCCGAAGGAAAAGGTGTTCTGGCTTGGATAGAATATAGGATGCCAGTTGGTGCTTTTTTAAAAGGGTTGGCTTCATATCAGGTTCCTAAAAATCTAAATTATGCATGGAATTTTGGTTCACTTGCTGGTATTGCTTTAATATTACAAATTATAACAGGGATATTTTTAGCAATGCATTATACACCGCATGTTGCACATGCATTTTATAGCGTGGAAAGAATAATGCGAGATGTTAATTATGGTTGGTTAATAAGGTATACTCATGCTGTAGGTGCCTCGTTCTTTTTTATAGTTGTATATATACACATATTACGTGGTTTATACTATGGTTCTTATAAAAGTCCTAGAGAGTTAGTGTGGTTTGTTGGGATTTTTATCTTTTTTGCAATGATGGCAACTGCATTTATGGGATATGTATTACCGTGGGGACAGATGAGTTTTTGGGGTGCAACTGTAATTACTAACTTGTTTTCTGTTATACCTTTAGTTGGTCAGGATATTGTACAGTGGTTATGGGGTGGTTTTTCTGTTGATAATCCTACATTAAATAGATTTTTTGCATTGCATTATTTATTACCTTTTATTATAGTAATGCTTGCTTCATTACATGTTGTAGCATTGCACAGGTTTGGATCAGGTAATCCAAGTGGAATAGAAGTAAAATCTAATAGAGATACTATTCCTATTTATCCTTACTTTATTGTTAAGGATTGTATAACATTTGGCATATTTTTTATACTTTTATTTTTGTTTGTATTTTATATTCCGAATTATTTAGGGCATCCAGATAATTATATTGAAGCTGATCCTATGGTCACACCTGCTCATATAGTTCCTGAATGGTACTTTTTGCCTTTTTATGCTATGTTACGTTCTATTCCTAATAAATTATTGGGGGTAGTTACTATGATTAGTTCTATAGCAGTGTGGTTTTTATTACCTGTATTAGATAGGTGTAAAGTTAAAAGTGGTAGTTACCGTCCAATTTTTAGGATTTTTTATTTTGTGTTTATAATAAATTTTTGTTTTTTAACTTGGCTTGGTGGACAAGAAGTTAGAGAGCCATTTATAACACTTAGTAGGTTATCTACATTATATTATTTTTCATATTTTTTAATCGTATTGCCTATATTGTCTAAATACGAAAAACCGACTGTAATTCCAAAAACAATAAGTGATACAGTACCGGAGATGAAATAATTATGTTAGTGCGGTTTCTTCTTATAATTTGTTTTATTTGTGTGCCATTTATATGTATAGCAGAAGAGTTTAAACATCTATCTCCTAAGAAGATTAATTGGAAATTTGATGGTATATTAGGTTCATTTGATAAGCAATCTATACAACGTGGTTATCAGGTATATAGAGAAGTGTGTTCATCTTGTCATTCTATGAAGAGAATAGCATTTCGTAATTTACGTGATGTAGGATTTTCTGAAGATGAGGTGAAAACTATTGCTGCATCGTATCAGGTTATAGATGGTCCAAATGATATTGGTGAGATGTTTGAACGTCCAGGAATTCAATCAGATTATTTTGTATCTCCTTTTCCTAATAAGGAGGCTGCTGTAGCTGCTAATAGAGGTGCATTTCCACCTGATTTGTCTTTAATAATTAAAGCAAGGCATAATGGTGCCAATTATGTATATTCTTTATTAACTGGTTACGAAAGCCATGAGTCTGATGAAGGTGGATTATATACAAATCCTTATTTTAGTACTGGGAAAATAGCCATGGCTCCGCCACTTTCTGATAATTTAGTTCAATATACAGATGGTACAGATTCTAAAGTGGAAAATATGGCGTATGATGTTGTGAATTTTCTACAATGGGCAGCTGAGCCTGAAATGGAAATGCGTAAAAAACTAGGTATTAAAGTTATTAGCTTTTTATTAATACTTACAGTTTTTGTGATATTTATAAATAAGAGATTGTGGGAAAGTCTTTATAAGAAGTAATTGTACTTATAACGTTTTCTTATAATTCAGTCTTTTTTTAGAATCTAACATTATGGGTTGGCATGTTTATTTTTAAATATATGTTAAGTTTTATGTTATAAATAGTAGTAATCTCGTTACTGAACTAGGTGCCTTAACTCAATATAGCAGGAAATTTCATTTTTAATTTGTATTCTATTTTATTTTTAATGTAGAAGACATTGAAGCGTATCCTTAGATAAGGTTCTGGTATTCTATAAATCATGTTACACTAATTTCTTAGTGTATTAATATTAAAGTTTTATAGAATTTATAAATTCCTTCACATTAGAATTGCATTATATAAAACATATTTATGTTTCAACATAAATATATCATATATTTTTTTATTTTTTAGGATGATTAATATAATTTTGCTATCGATAATACTATTCAATGAATATATATGATATATAATAATATTATTATTGTTTTAATGATATAATTAGTGTAGTGTGTGTAACTAATGTGTGTATTTGTGAAAAATCTTTTGCTAATTTCTGCTTTAACCTTTCTATTAATAATGTGTTCTCATAATGCTTTTTCTGATGAAGTATTAGATAGTATTTTTGTAGGTAATCATAATATAAGTAATGCTAAAAATTCATTCTCAGGAATTAATAATAAGGTGGAAGCAAAGGGTGGGCATATTAAAATTGCTGGCAATATGGTTTCTTATGGTTGGTATTCAGGTGGTGGTAGTAAGAATTCAGGAAGAACTATAAAGAGTAAGCGTTTTAATGTAGATATAGAGGAGGAAATGTTGATAATATTGGTGCTAAACATGATGGTATGTTGAATAATTGGAATTGATTCGAAACCAGATAAATATGGAATTATATATGGAGTATATTCTCAAATACATATTCCACATGTTGCAGGAAAAAGTTTTGGTAATAATTCTGCATTTAATAGGGAATCAAAAATATTTGCTAAGACTCCTTATGGTGATTTTTCAGTTGGATATCAGGAAGGTGTAGAATCCATTATAAAATTAAATGCTTTTAGTATAATTGCTGGTGATAATTATAATATATGGGCAAAACATTTAAGAAATATTCTGTATGATATGAAGGATGCCTCAGGTTATTTTGTATATTGTTTAAATTTTTATTCTGAATTATATAGTGAAAGTTTTTTTCGTAATAGTGATTACATAGTAACTGGTATTATTGTTGGAACTTTTATTAATAATTTGCCATTTAGGTTATCTTACCAATCACAAAATTTTATGGGATTAAGATTCGGGATAAGTTACTCTCCTTTTGGATATGATAGGGAATTATCTGAAATGTCACAGATAAATTCCAGTAATGTAATTAAATATGTAGAAAACTATGCTTTACCTTTAATTCTTATTGGGCACAAGGTATGTGCATGTTGTTAGTAGTGGTATTTCTTATACTTATGACTTTAAAAATTTTAAATTTAGTACTTCCATTATAGGGGAATATGGTAGAGAAGATGTTTTTTCTGATTCTATGGAACGCTATAATGTATATTTTAAACATCATAAATTAAAAGGAATATCTGTTGGGTGGAATATTAGCTATAAAAGAATAGAGTTTGCAGGATCTTATGGAAATTTTAATGGGTTCTGGAATTCCTTATGCTAGATGTACTGTAAATATTTACTGTAGGCCCTATTGTATATTATTGAAAGATATTGATTACTATTGGGATATAGGTATTGCTTATAAAGATGGGCCTTTAAGCTTGAGTCTTATTTACTTTACGAGTAATAGGATTGGTAATAATAAATGATATAAGTGTGGGAACTGAATATAATATCTTGAGATATAATGGGTTTAGAAATAGCTTGTTTGCTAATTATCATTATTATACTTTCAACCAATTTGAGTATGATTATAATACTATTAGAAACAGTAAAGGTAGTGTATTGCTGGTAGGTACAAAGTTGGAATTTTAAACTTTCATCTTAAAATATGATAATTATTGTATGAAAGCTATAATTTTTTTAATTTTATACTTTAATTAGTGATAAAATATAATAACATGTTTCTTGAATACATAAAATAAAGTTCTGTATTTGCTTGTTGTTGATATAGCTTTACTTTATTAAAAAAATCTAAGCATTTTGTATGGTAATATGTACTAAATTATGAACATTTATAATATATTTTCCAATTAAACTTTTCTATTATATCCAATATTTCACACAACAGATATTCCTTATTATAAACTATTCGTGTGTTAGCATAAGGCGATATTAGGTAGATGCTACATTGTCTGTAACTGTTTACTATTATTTTATATTTATTGTTAAATAAAATTTGTTAATTATTGCTTTTTTTTTATATATAAATTAAGTTTGTTTATTAAATATTATAATTATTAATAATATTATTTTCAATTTTAAATAGAATTTTACTCAAAGTTGTATAAAATATTTTGACTTATTATTATTTGGTGGTTAACATCTGAATTTAATCTGGTATTGGATGGTTTTATTATGAAAATTACTTTGGTAGCATCTGCTTTAGCTTCCTTTCTTGTATTGTACGGAAATGTTTCATTTTCAGTAGATATACTAAGTGATATTAATATAGAGAAAAAACAGATTTATAGTATGAATGAAAAAGATATTTTAAAAACAAAGGATGAGAATAAAGAGTATAATCGTTTATTAAAGGTAGGCCGTGCTCTAGTAAGTGGGCAGGCTATATCTTATATGTGGTCTTCGTCTGATAAATATAGAAATCTTTCTGATATATCTGGTGATATAGATGATTGGGGTATGAATTACGATGCTATATTACGTTTAGGAGCTGAAATAAAATCAAATGATTCTGGTATTAAGTATGGTGCGGATTTTCAAGTATCTATGCCTAGTGTTAAAGGAAAAGATTTTGAAAGAAAAGCTGCTTTAAATAGAGGGTCTAGAATATTTGCTTCTACTCCTTACGGTGATTTTTCAGCAGGTTATCAGGAAGGTGTGGAATCTATAATGAAATTAGATTCTTCTAATATAATTGCTGGAGATGAGAGTAATAGTTGGACACAACATATAAGGGGTGCATTATTTGAAAGAAAAAATGCTTTAGGATATTCAATGTATCCATTTCTTTTTTCTGCTGGATTGTATAGTGAAAATATCTTTAGAAATAATGATAACATGGTACATACTATAGATAGTGATAAGGATTTTATTAATAATCTGCCTTTTAGAATGTCTTATCAATCTCCTAATTTTATGGGATTAAGGTTTGGGGTGAGTTATTCTCCTCTAGGGTATAAGTTTGAGCATTTTGGTAGGGTGCTTAAGTTATATACTACTAATGTAATTGATGTGATTAATAAAATTCCTGATTTTGATGTAACAATGCCATCACCTGGTACTGTAGATTTGAGTACATTGGTTGAAAAATTAAAAACAGCTAATTTGACAGGTACTTTAACTTTAAAGCAAGACAAAAACACAGTTCCAAATCTTAAGGTGAAATTTAATAACAAAGACAAAAATACAGAAGGAAAATCGAGTCTTGACGGATATATACCATGTGAAGGGAAACTTATTTTACAACAGGACGGTACTGCACTCATAGATACTGATGATTCAACTTTTTACTTTGGTATTGAAGGAAGTGTTGTAGAGATGGAAATTCCTGCATCTAATATTGAGCTCAAAGATTTAACTATTAAGTTATCAGATTTAGAAGGGGTTGGAAATTTATCAGTTAGTCAAGATGGTAAAATTTCTATTACACCTAAGGACATAAAGGGTAATAAATCTAGTGTGATTCAAAGACTTAAAAATACAGAAGATGAGATATTTTTTGGTGCAAAATATGAGCATATATTAAGTGGTAGTATAGCTTATGATTATGATTTTAATAATAATCTTAAATTTAGTACTTCTGTTGTAGGTGAATATGCTCGTCCTAGGTTATATTTTAATACAAAAAATCACTATAATATTTATCCGGAGAGCTATAATCTACAAGGAGTATCTATTGGCTCTATATTGAGTTATAAGAATGTTAATTTTGCTGCTGCTTATGGTTATTTAGGGCAATCTGGTTTTGTAAAACATTATATTGCACACAATAGTGCAGGCAACACCGAGACGTCCTATCCAATGTATGAAAGATCTAGCACTTATTATTGGGATATGGCTTTGGGATATCAATATAAGTCTTCTTATGTTAGTGTTGCATATTTTAAAAGCAACAGGAGTGATAATATATTACAGGATATTAGCTTAGGTTTTGAATATAATTTATTAAAAGAACGAAGTAAAATGAAATGTAAATTATTTGGAAATTATCACCATTATAAGTTTTCAGAAGTCTCTATTATTGATAGTGTTACTTATGATGATGGTACAGAAACTCCTCAAGCTACTGGAACAGAAGGATCAGCAACCAATACTGGGAAGGGTATTGTTACGCGAAGTGTTGCGAAAAACAAAAAGAATGGATCAGGTAATATATTTTTAGTGGGTGCTAAACTAGAGTTTTAAACACTTATATTATTACATTTTATAATCTATAATCTGCTAAGTAATCAGTTAATATGGGGTTTTACAACATTTATCTTTTTAAATATGTACCTAAGTTATATCTGGATAATATTTGTACTCTTGAGTTTTTATACACTATTTGTTTCTGTTGTTGAGTGCTATATAGTGAATGTTAAGCCCTATATTACATTAATTCTCGGAAATACAAGTCTAAGTTATTTTCATAAAGTTATGAATTGTTGTCTTTTTTATTCTATTCAAGATTTATTCTTTTAGTATTCTTTTTTCTACTTTCAATAGAATTATATTCTTTTTATTGTTATCTTGATTATTTTTATAAATTTATCTTAATTTTTAATGAAAAAATTTATATATCGCTATGTTTTAATAAAATTTATTAATAATATTAAAGATTATTTCTTGACATTGCATATTATACTTGATTAAGTATTGTTAATATATTTATTTATTAGATTAATTTTGGTAATTTTTATGAAACAGTTTTCGTTTGCTACTGCTTTTGTTTCTTTTTTGCTTTTGTATAATGTTGATGCTTTTTCAGTAGATGATGTGAATGGAAATCATGGAAATCGTAAAAAATCAATAAACTTTGTAAAAAGTAATGAATATGTGAAACAAGAAAATTTGCATAAGTCAATTGAAAATTGTCACAAAATTGATCTTGGGGGGAAAATATTATCTTACACTTGGTTTGCAAATGATTTTGAAAAAATACAAGATCATGGAGTAAAATTAGATGGTGTTTTAAATATAAAATCTATAAATAGTAATTCTGATCTTGGAATTTATTATGGTGGTAATTTTCAATTAGCAGTACCTGCTATAAAAATTGACAATTTTATGCCTTCAGTGAAAGCCTATAATAGGGGAGCACAGTTATTTGTTGAATCTCGTTATGGAAATCTATCATTTGGATATCAAGAAGGGGTTGAATCTATAATGAAGGTGGATGCTTCTAGCATAGGAGCTGGAGATAACAGTATTGCTTGGTTGCAATATACGGGGTTATCAAATCTCAATGAGAAGATGCAATGTCAACTATTTCCTGGATTATATAGTGAGAGTATATTTAATAGAAGTAGTCATAATATCATTTCCGTTAAAGACAAAGATTTTATTAATAATTTACCATTTAGGATATCTTATCAGTCTCCAAATTATATAGGTGTAAGATTTGGTATTAGTTATTCTCCAATAGGTTATGATACTAATTTATTTGAGCATGTGAGTTCTTATACTATTAAACAATTAGAATTACCACCTATAATGCACGGTGTAGATTTAGATTCCATAAACAAACAAAGTACTTCTGAAGAAATAATTAATGTTTTTCTTAAGGCATTGAAAAAACAAACGACTCAAGATGTTAATATAGAAGGTATTGTGCCATCTAAAACAGATTTTCTACAAGCATGTTATGAAAATATTGTAAGTGCTGGATTATCTTATATTCATTCTTTTAATGATATTGATGTTCAAGCATCTGTTGTAGGAGAGCATGGGTACAGTAATATTAATAAGTTAAAATCATATAATAAGTATCCATCTGTTGAAGAGTTAGCAGCTTTTGCTATTGGTACATCTATTGCTTATCGTAATGTTGTAGTTGCAGGTTCTTATGGATATTTAGGAAGGTCTGGTTATATTAATACTACTTATTCTGCTTCTGATAGCTATTATACTTATTATTGGAACATTGGTATAAAATTTATTTATAATAAAGCTTCAATAAGTACATCTTGTTTTAAAAGTAATAAAGTTGATACTGATTTTTATGATTATAGTTTAGGTGTTGATTATAATTTATCTATAGATAGTAATTATAAAGGACAATATAAAGTTTTTGGAAATTATCATTATTTTAATGTAGAGAATAAAGTTTTAAAAAAATCAGGTAATGGTAGTGTACTATCATTGGGTGTTAAATATGAATTTTAAAATATTAAAATTTTATTGTATTTTTGTGTGATAAAATTACTATAATTTACTTGTATGTAGTATGCATTAAATTATTACCTGATTAAATACATACTACTGTCTTTTTTATTAGAATATGAATTTATTTTGTTTATAGTTAGTATTATCTTTGAGTGTATTTTTAATTTAATTATTTATATGCATGTTATTAATTGATATTATTGATGTTTTTTATATGTGTATATTGTGTATACGAAAGTGTTTTTTAATGTATCAAGGATAGTAGAAAATACATGTCATATTATAAAGGGGTTAGGGAAGTAGTATTAGATACTGAAACAACAGGATTAGATTCAGATGGGGGAGATAGAATAATAGAAATAGGGTGTGTAGAATTAGTAGATCGTGTATTTACTGGTAAGATATTTCATAAGTATATTAATCCTGAACGTGATATCCCTTATTATGCAACAAAAATTCATGGTATTACTATTGATATGTTAAAGGATAAACCTAGATTCTCAGAAATAGCAGATGAGTTTTTAGAATTTATTGATAATAGTGTATTAGTTATTCATAATGCTGGTTTTGATATTAAATTTATCAAGATGGAACTTGATAAAGTTCAGAAAAATTATGACTCTGAATTTCAAGTTGTTGATACACTGATTTTAGCCAGAAAAAAATTTCCTGGAGTTTCGTCTACTTTAGATGCCTTGTGTCGTAGGTTTAATATTTCTCTACAAGACAGGAAATTTCATGGTGCATTATTGGATGCAACTCTACTAGGGAAAGTATATGTGCAATTGATGGGAGGTTTACAAAGATCTCTAGATTTTGCTTGTAATAATAACATATCAAATGCTAATAATCTGAATAATGGATGTGAGAATCTTTATATTAAACCACGAATTTATAAAATAAGTGGAGAAGAGATAGAAAAGCATAAAGTGCTATTGAAAAAAATAAAAAATCCTATTTGGAATAATGTATTTTATACAGAAACTAAGTCATGTCATTAAGTATTGTTTTTACATTTTATAAAAGTCTATTTTAGGAAATTTAAAAAATTTTGCATGAATCAGAAATATGAATTACAAAAGTTTTTTAAGGAAAATAGATATTGTTTTATTGAAGGATTGTGAGTCAAGTTACTAAGTCATTTTGATATGTATTGTAAATATTGTTTAATATAAAAAATGAAGTATTTTGGTTTACATCAACTTATATTGTTGAAAAGGTTAAGTATTTTTGGAAAAAAATAAGTATATACGTTTTGTTTATGTAAAATGATTAAATCCTTTATTATTTAGGGTAATAATGTTTCTATTGTGATCATAAAGTGTTACGTAATGTCCTGGTGTTATTTTCCCTATTTTGCTTATTTTTACTTCATTTTTGCGAGATATCTCCTGTATTAAGTGAGAGAATTTAGGATTTATTGTAAATATCAATTCATAATCATCTCCTCCAGATAAAATGTTATTTATATATTGAGGTGTGTTATCTATGATTTCTTTAGCTTCATTTGATAATGGTATTTTGTCTAAATATATTGATGCTCCTACTTGAGATGAGTTGCAAATGTGTTCAATGTCTTGTATTAGTCCATCAGAAATATCTATACATGAAGATGCAATTTTGTTAATACTGATTCCTAAATTAATTCTCGGTTGTGGTAGGTCATATTTATTTTTTAAATTACAGTAATTTTTTTTGATAATGTTTTGGTATATAAGTAATCCAAGTGCTGCATCTCCAATATTTCCACTAACATAAATAGAATCTCCAATTTTTGCTCCGGATCTTTTTAATACATTGCCATTACTTGTGCCAAATGCTGTAATGCTAATTATAATTTTATCTTGTTTGTGAGATGTTGTATCACCTCCTAATAATTTTATGTTAAATTTTTCATGTTCTTCTTTTAGGCTGTCAGTAAAGTTTTCCCACCAATCTTCAGAAATATTATTAGGTAATACTAATCCTAAGCAATAGCCGTAAGGTGTAGCTCCCATAGCTGCAATATCTGATAAATTTGATCTAAGAGCTTTTTTTGCTAATATATTTGGGTTGTACTGCTTAAAAAAATGCACATCTTCTATAAGTATGTCTTTTGTTATTAGTAATTTTTTTTCTTTACAGTTGATAATCGCAGCATCATCTCCTATTAATGAATCATGATCTAGTTTATATATATAATTTCTAATGTACTCAAATTCTTTCATAGTATTCTCTTAAATATGTAGTGTATGCTTTTTTATAATAAAATGTATTATTTGTTATAACATATTTGTAGTATTAAGGTTTAGTACTTTTAAGATTTTAAGTAGATAAAATTCTATTGTTTTAATTTTTAATAATTATTTGTTTAAAGGCAATGAAAATATGTTAAGAAAAAAAGTAAAAAATCCTTTTAAGTGTATATTTAAATGTATATACCATGCAATGTTTGATATGATAAAGCATGATGGTATAGAACATGCAGGCTATTTATCATTTATTATCTTATTATCAATCTTTCCTTTCTTAGTTTTTTTTATGGCATTAATATCAAATGTAGCTCAGTTACTAAATCAATACGATATTAGTATTAATGATAAGTTGATTGTATTGATAAACGATAATATCCCTAATGAAGTTATTTCAGGGCTTATGCCACGGATTCAAGAAATAATTTCAGGACCTCCTCATAGCTTATTAACATTGGCAGTTATAGGAACAATATGGACTGCTTCATCTGCTGTAGAAGGAATAAGGACTATATTGAATAAAGCATATAGGGTTTCTAATCCTCCTTCTTATATTTTTCGTAGATTATTAAGTATTTTTCAATTTCTTGTGATTACTGTAACGATAATTATTGCTATGGTATGTATAATTTTTCTTCCTGTTATTTATGGCATATTGGATAAAGATTTGGGATATTTAAAATATGCTATCAGTGAGTTAGTATTGTTTATATCTATTACTTTATTGTATTTTATTGTGCCAAATATTAAACAGAATTTGATAAATGTAATTCCAGGTGCAATATTAGTGACTTTGTTATGGACATGTTCATCGTTTGTTTTTACTTGGTATATAAAAACCTTCCATCAATTAAACATAATATACGGTAGCTTAGCTAGCATTATTGCATCGTTACTATTTTTCTATATTTTGAGTATATTTTTTATATATGGAGCGGAATTAAACTATAGGCTAAAAAACACGTTCATATAATACTTAAACTGCATATTTACTTTACTAAAAAGTTTGTACGGAATTATACATAACTCATATAATCCCGTACTCGAAAATAGAGATGGAAGATATTCCATGAATTAGTAGACAGGGTACGTAATACTCAACTCGTATGAATGTAAGAATACACATGTAATATCCACCTTGTTAACTATTAACTCTACCTTATCTTACTTTAATGAATACCATTAAGTAACACTTTGACGATATTTCTACTCTGGATCATCTCTACTGTAATGATATTTTGCGTTCCCTATTTTTCTTGGATGCCTGTTTGTTCTGCTTGCTCTGGTGATTTTGTTGTTAATAATGATGCGTTTGGTAAGACAGTATCATTATCACTATTATGTTTTTGAGATACATCTTTGTTCTGTAGTACTTCAAAGTATTTACCTGTTATTGAGGCGCCTATGAGTAATAGTGTACTTGCCATAAAAGTAACAAATGATGCAAAGAAAATATTCACTGATGTTTTAGGAATACCAGGTATGTCTAGATCTAACGCAAGATTTATTCCAGAATATATTGTAGTAAGTGCAGAAACCAGTGCTACTGTAGTAGACAATATAGCTCCTGTAGTAAGTAGTGTATTATTCATAGAATGTTTTTGATTACCACTGTGTATCATAATTATTGCCTTAAAAAATTAAATATTTATTTAATATTAAATAAATATTTAATTTTAATCAAGAAATATTATTAATTTTTATTGAGTATATTAATATATATATATATATATTTAGTATTATTTGATAATAAATTTATCTTTTTATGTGTTTTTGTTGAGTGTAAGATAAAGATTCTGCAATATGATCATATGATATAAGATCTTGTAGAGATAAATCAGCGATAGTCCTAGCAACTTTGAGAATTTTTGTGTATTCCCTGGCAGAGGTATTTTTCTCTTGTAATACAGATTTGAGGAGTTGTATACCAGATTTATCTGGAGTGAAAAATTTTGTTATTGTATCTTCTGATATCGTTATATTATTGAAAAATTTCCCATGACGATTTTTTTGTAATTTTTTTGCAAGAATAACACGTTCTTTTATTGTTTTTGAGCTTTCTATTTTTCTATAATTGTTGTGTGATAGCATATTTATATATGGTACTTCTATGTGTATATCGATTCTATCATTTAATGGACCAGAAATTTTGCTTTGATATTCAATAGCACATTTAGGAGCTTTAGAACAAGATTTTGATGGATCACCAAAATAACCGCATCTACAGGGATTCATTGCTGTGATTAGTTGAAAATTTGCTGGGTATTTTATATGAATGTTTGCTCTAGATATAAGGATCTCTTTATTTTCTAATGGTTGTCTTAAAGAATCTAGTACTGATCTTGAAAATTCTGGTAGCTCATCTAAGAATAATATGCCTTGGTGTGCTAGTGTAATTTCTCCTGGTTTTGCATTTTTTCCACCTCCTACCATGGCTGCTATGGATAATGAACTATGAGGATCCCGGAAAGGGCGCATTACTGATATTGATTTATTAGATTTTTTTATAATACTTGTTATGCTATTTATTTCTATTATTTCATCATAAGTTAAATCTGGTAATATTCCAGGCAATCTTTGTGCTAACATTGATTTCCCAGTACCTGGAGGACCTACCATTAATATGTTATGACCTCCAGCTGCAGCAATTTCTAAAGCTCTTTTTGCTACAAATTGTCCTTTGATATCTTTCATATCTAAATATTTTGGATTTTCTATAGATAATTTATCGTTTGAAACAGGTATAGGTTCATTTTTATTAAAATAGTTAATCAATGATATAAGATGCTTAGGAGATAATATTAAAGTATCTCTAATTAATGATGCTTCTGCTCCGTTATTATGTGGACATATTATACCAATTTTTTGCTTCTGGGCACTTATAGCAGCTGGTAATACTCCTGAAACTGAAATGATTGAACCATCTAACGATAACTCTCCTAGTACAATATATGGTAAATCATTAATTTTTGGTATTGTTCCGATAATCATTAATAGTCCTATAGCAATAGGTAAATCATAATGACTTCCTTCTTTAAACAAATCTGCAGGAGATAAGTTTATGGTGATTCTTTGTGTTGGTAATGATATATTGATTGAGTTTAAAGCAGCTCTAATACGCTCACGAGATTCAGCAATTGTCTTATCTGGTAATCCAACAATATTAAATGCAGGTATACCTCTTGCAACGTGTATTTGTACATCAACATTTATTGTGTTTATTCCGCAAAATGCTATAGTCTGAACTCGTGCTATCATAGGATATTTAACTAATATATTACTATAAATAAAAAATTTATTAATTTTTTTATAAATTTTATAAAATATCTTACTTATTATTATTTATGTAAAGTAGTTTTTTATATTTGTAGTAAAATATATTTTTTGAAGTATTACAGCTTGTTGATTTATGTAATGTTAATTATATTTTCTCTGTTTGAATATATTGTGAATGTTTTATAAATCCTAATCCTACTAGATATATTTCTGATGAATCTTTTCTGCTTGCTTTTGGCTTAAAGTACTTTACATATTTAAAATGAGCTTTCATTGATTGGTAGAATTCTTTTTCATATTCTCCTTGTAAGATTTTAGTAATA
Source organism: Ehrlichia japonica (assembly GCF_000632845.1). Lineage (NCBI taxonomy): Bacteria > Pseudomonadati > Pseudomonadota > Alphaproteobacteria > Rickettsiales > Anaplasmataceae > Ehrlichia > Ehrlichia japonica. Next base: position 524,284 of record NZ_CP007474.1, read on the forward strand.
AATACCCCATTTTCACGTGCAAATTTTATAGTAATGTCAAGAGATATTTCACATAAATTAATGATATTAGCATGATCAACTTGTTTATTTCCACAGGCCTTTGGTGCCATATCAGACAATATTACATCGAATTTTTTATCATGAAATTTAGTATTTAAGAGCTCTATATCATTAATAATATCACACTGAATGAATATCACATTAGAAATCCTATCCATGTCTTGGATGTCAACGGCAAATACTGAATTATTATTACTATGTAATACCTTCTGAACTGCAACCTGTGACCACCCACCAGGAGATGACCCGAGGTCTAATACGTATTGTCCTTTTTTAAATATAGAAAACTTATTGTCTATTTCTATCAACTTAAATGCAGATCTAGACCTGTAACCATGCTTTTTTGCTAGTGAAACATAAGGATCATTTAGTTGTCTATGCAACCACCGTGTAGAGGAAATCTTACGTCCTTTAGCAGTTTTTACAATAGTAGATATATAATTTACATTTATTATATTAAAGTAATATGATAAATTATTTTTGTTTAATGACAAGAATTATTTTATTGATATAATTTATATTTTTGATACGATTACGTGTGATCCTTTACGGAGCGTGGCGCAGCCTGGTAGCGTACTTGGTTTGGGACCAAGTGGTCGAGAGTTCAAATCTCTCCGCTCCGACCATTAGTATGTTATGCTTTAATCGTAAAACTTAAATCATTTTATACATTCTGAAGAGCTTCTAGTTTGTGCTTTGATTATATGGTAGCATTATATATATGCTGTAATGAAGTTACCTGCTTATAATGGCATAATCTTTAGGAAATTACATAATATCACTACTAGATCATAAACTATATTTAGATAAGATAAATTATACATATTATGGCATTATTCTCTTTGAGATCAATGAAAATTATGATCATACTGACTTTGTTGAGATGTAGTAGGACTAGGACTAGGAGAACGATCGTGATGATATTCAGGTTCTTGTTGTAGTGGATTATGATCTACATTATCTAGTCCATGACCTGCAGCATCAGCAACTTCTTGGTTAGCATGAGGATAGTCATCATGATCATATGGGTTATCATGATGTGTAGCGTGTATGCCGTCTCCATCATTTTCTCCACTGGCAGCTGTTGCAGCTTCACCCCCGCCACCTTCGCCAGAAGCACCTTCTGGTTGTGGTTCTGGTAGCAGTTTTGGTAATCCAAAGATATTTTTTCTCATTTCAGATCCAAATGCTACTGTAGTTGGTAATTGTGCTCCTAAGCATGTAACTGAAACAATTATATTCCCAGTGGTGCTATCGAGGAAACATGGTACATTTTTGTAAAACCAAGCAAGAAATACAAAAATAGAAAGTGCATTTTCTTCTTCTTCTCCATGGCCACTACTGGCATGTTGTTGATGTAGGTAAGACTGTAGTGCGGATACATTTATTCCACCGCCTTCATTTCCTTCCATAAATTAATTACTGTATAAAATATGATAATCTATATTATATTGTATAATTGTAAATATATTTTTAAATATGTATTGCTTGAATTTAATGAAACTAGGTGATTGTTATTTATTAATATGTAAAAAATGAAATTTTACTGTAGGATTAATATCTTATGTAATATATATAAGGTATTGGTGAGTTATTGTTCGTAACAATCAATAAATGAATATTTTGGATTAGTTGATAAAAATCAAAGACATTGTTTAATCTTGTAAATCTATAAGTTTTATTATTTCTTCTCTATATTTTATTAAAATTGTGTTTTGTTTTATAAGAAAGTGTTTTTTAAAAAAATATCCTAATACATTTAAGCTTGATTTGAACTCTGTTTTAGAGAATTTGTATGCACAGTTATTATACACGTCATGTAATAATCGTGGTAAGGGTAATAGATTTTTTTTATACGGTAATCCAACAATTTTCGATATTGCTTTTCCAGTTTTTGGAGAAATAAAAGTTAAATTCTCATTTGTATTATTTACAGTACATCGTGATAGATCTAATCCGAATCCTAGTTCTGATAGTAGAGTTAATTCTAATCTAAGATATTTTGTCTGCCAGTTAATATCCTTAATTTGTATTGAATTGATAAAAATATCTAAACAATTATAAATGGCATAATTTTCTTCATTCTCTGGTAATACTTGATCTAGTGTAAAAGTCAAAAAAGCTATACACATTGTTTTGAGATTATCCTGTATATAGTGGTATAAAGTGGATTTAATTAATTCATATTTAAAATAGCCTAGATTACTTATTAATCTTGAGCTCCATGTTACGTTGACGTAATCTCCTATTTGTAATCTGTGAGTTGTTTTTTTTAGGTACTTTGCTAATCCTTTTTTTAAGCCATGTTTTTGAGTGAATATGGAAATTATGATTTGATCATCACCATATTTTCTTATTGCAATTACTATTCCTTGGTCTTGCCACCTCACACTAAAACTCATTTTATAGTAGCTGATATACTATCATACAATGAAAATAAAATTGGAAAATATATATATGTTGCTTGTGTATTAGGCAGTAATTGTTTTACTTGATTGCTGCTAAATATTGTGTGTGTAATTAAGATTTAATGTTGATATTGAGCTGGTTTTATAAATTATATCTCAATTAGTATAAAAATATAAAATAATTTGTCTATTATTACTAATATTTGTAGTAAATCATTTTTTTATATTATTAATAAATTATTTGATAGGTATTTAATTATAAACATTATAAATTAATAAATATTGTATTGGCTTCTTTTCAATATTGATGGAAAACTGTATAATACAATGAAAATTATGAGAGATTACTATAAATGAACTTAATTAATACCATTAGAAATTGTATAATAGAAAAATTGCATATATTAAACGATAAGAAATTAATAGTAATAGATGATATTCTATTAAGTAAGTTAATAGTCGATTATCCTAATAATCATGATCATGGAGATTTATATACCAATGCAGCTTTAATTTTAGGTAATCATGTAAAAAAAAATCCACTAGATATAGCAGAAATTTTGCTGTGTGAATTTTCTAATATTAAGGAAATATCTAATATCAGTATTGTAAAGCCAGGTTTTATTAATTTTAATATTTCTTTTTGTATTTGGTATGAAATTATAGTTTCTATTAACATGTTAAAAGAGGATTTTGCTAATGTTAATATAGGAAACGGACAGAAAGTTAATGTAGAATTTGTTTCTGCTAATCCTACTGGCCCGATGCATGTTGGACATGCTCGTGGTGCTATATTTGGTGATGTATTAGCAAATTTATTGGAAAAGGTAGGATATCAAGTTGTTAGAGAATATTATATTAATGATGCTGGTACGCAAATAGATGTATTGGTTGAGTCTGTATATTTGAGATATAAAGAAGCTGCAGGTCAGGATATTGTGATAAGTAGTGGATTATATCCAGGATTGTATTTAAAAAAAATAGGACAGCTTCTATATGAAAAATATGGTACAGATTTATTAGAGATGAGCTCTAGTAATAAGATGGAGATTATACGTGATGTATCTCTCAAATACCTTATGAATCTTATAAAGGAAGACCTTGCATTATTGGGAATTAAGCATGATGTGTTTACCTCGGAGGCAGAGTTATTAAAAAATAATGTTATAGAAAAATGTGTGAGACTCTTAGAAGATAAACAATTGATATACTATGGGGTTTTGGATCACCCAAAAGGGATGGAGAATCAAAATTGGAAGCCTAGAACACAAATGTTGTTTAAGTCTACTGATTTTGGAGACGATGTAGATAGAGCTTTACAGAAAGTTGATGGTAGTTGGACTTATTTTGCAAGTGATATAGCATATCATTTTGATAAGATATCACGTGGTTTTCAGCATATGATTTTAGAATTAGGATCTGATCATATTGGTTATGTAAAAAGATTAAAAGCTGCAGTGAAGGCATTAAGTAATAATAATGCTACTATAGATATAAAGTTACATAATATTGTAAATTTCCTTGATGATGGTATGCAAGTCAAGATGTCGAAAAGATCTGGTGAGTTTCTAAGTATAAGAGATGTTGTGGAAGAGGTAGGTAGAGATGTAGTCAGATTTATAATGCTGACTCGTAAGAGTGATGTAGTTTTGGATTTTGATTTTGTTAAAGTTGTTGAACAATCTAAAGATAATCCAATATTTTATGTACAATATGCTCATGCCCGTGTTTATTCATTAATGCGCAATGTTCCAAACATTTTAGAAATAGAGGATACAGATTTTTCTGTATTATCTTCAAAAGAAGAAATGCTATTGATTAAGTTATTAGCAAAATGGCCGCACGTAGTTGAAATATCTGCAAAGACCGCAGAGCCACATAGGATAACTTTTTACTTAATAGAAGTTGCAGAAGCATTTCATGTGTTGTGGGGTTACGGAAATAAGAATGCAAACCGACGTTTTATTGTAGATAATGATATTAACCTTACATCTGCAAGAATATATTTAGCTAAATCTGTTGCGTACATTATTAGTAGTGGTTTAAAAATATTTTCTATACTTCCCTTGAAAGAAATGCACTGATTGTGATAGGGGTTATATATCTTTTTAAAGATATATTGATTACATAAAGGTTACTATTTATAATAGAGTGTATTTTATAAAAACCTCAATGTATTACAATTGTAGTAAAATGTATTATTGTATAAGGTTGTGTTAAAATATCTGATAATACAAGTTTGTAGCTAATTTGTGATCATAGGTTTAAATCTGTGATTTTTTTAAAAACACAGACACCTCCCTGTCTTTCATTGTATTTTTATAGTATTCTGTAATGTTTTGAATATCTGTAAGCTCTTTGCACGTAGCCAATGACATAGATAAAGTTTGTTGAATTATATATTGAGACCACATCTTAATAGATTCTTGTACTATATTATCTTTTGTATGTATGATGACGTCAATTTTATCAGAGATATTGAATTTATTATCTTTTCTAGAGTGTTGTATTAGTCTTACTATATCTCTTGCGATACCTTCCATTATTAAATCATCAGAAAGTTCATGATCTAGTAACACTATACCAAGTAATTTTTGATCTAAATTAATAGTGCATGCAAAGTCATTGTGAATTTTGATAGTTAAAGTATATTCGTTATTATTTATGATATAATGTTCTGCTTCTTTTGTACCAAGAAGTAATTGGTTATTTTCTAGTATTTCCCACTTATTATTTTTTAGTAAAGATATTAAGGATTTGACTTTATCGGGTATTCTTTTTCCAAGTTCTGGGAAATTTAACTTTAATTGAAACGATGCTACATCAGATATATCAGATTTGAATAATATGCTTTTTACATTTATTTCTTCTAATAAAATATTTTGGTATTCTATAGGCAAATTAAGTAAATCCGGGCAATTGTAACTGTATATAACAATTTTATTAAGAGGTTGTCTAACTCTAATGTTATGGATATTTCTGATAGATAACACATAATTACATATACTTATTGTTAGCTTCATGTATTGGGTATTTTGTTGATCTTTATCATTCAATATGAAATTGCTCATATTTGGCAGTGATGATAAATGTACAGACTCTTCCTTTTGGAAGTTTAGTTTTTGCCAGATTGCCTCAGTAATGATAGGTAGAAATGGGGCAGAAATTTTTATTATGTAATATATAACGGTATATAATGTATTATAAGCATCTATTTTATCTTGATTGATTTCTGATGACCAAAATCGGGTTCTACATCTTCTAATATACCAATTGTTTAATATTTCAAAAAACTGAGTGATGTTGCTACATGCTAATTTTATGTTATATCCAAAATTATTAGAAGATTTATCTAATTCTTCCATAGCATTAAATATGGACTGTATAGTACTGATACATTCACATATTATGTATCTATCCATAATGTTATTTACTCCATTGAGATCTATAATAATTTCTGCTTTTATTTTGTCTATATTTGCATAAATAGTAAAGAAATTATAACTATTCCATATTGGTTTTATCACATTACGGAGTACGTCTCTTACCATTACTCCGTCTTTGTCTAGTAATAGATCTCCACCGTAGGATACTGTATGTGATAACATTAGGAATCGCATGGCATCTGAGCCATATTGCTTAAATAGTTCCATTGGATCAGCATAATTATTAAGTCTTTTAGATAATTTTTGTCCTTGAGTATCTAATACTACGCCATGACATATGCAATTTGTAAATGGAGGCTTATCAAATAATGCTGTGGATAATATAAATAATGTGTAAAACCATCCTCTGGTTTGTGCTATATATTCAGTAATAAAGTCTGCTGGTAAATAGTTCTTGAAGAATTCTTTGTTTTCAAATGGATAATGCAGTTGTGCATAAGGCATTGATCCAGATTCAAACCAGCAATCAAATACGTCATTAACACGTCTCATCATTGATTTTCCAGTTGGATCATCTGGATTAGGGCGTACTAAATTATCGATATATGGACGGTGTAAATTGTTTATACATGATATATCAAAGTCTTCTTCTAGTGCTCTTACATTGTCAAATACTTTTTTTATTGACCCATATACATCGATTCTTGGGTAATTAGGATTGTCTGATTTCCAGACTGGCAAAGGAGTGCCCCAAAATCTATTACGGGATATTGCCCAATCTTTAGCGTTTTCAATCCATTTGCCAAATTGTCCGCTGCGTATGTGATAAGGAATCCAATTTATGGTTTTGTTAAGTTCTAGCATCCTGTTTTTTATTTTTGTAACTTCAACGTACCAAGATGACATTGCTCTATATATTAGTGGAGTATCTGTACGCCAACAGTGTGGGTAATTATGTAAATATTGATCTGTCTTAAAATAAAAATTTTTTTGTTTTAATATAGTAATAATTTGATCATTTGTATCAAATACATGCATGTTTGCAAAATCTGAAATCTTATCAGTAAACTTTGCTCCGTCATCTATAGGACAAATGATTGATAATAAATTAGACGTACCTCTATCAACATTTGGAATGCCTTGCTTTTGACACAAGATAAAGTCATCTTCTCCGAACCCTGGGGCAATATGTACTATTCCAGTGCCTTCTCCTTCTACTACAAAGTCTGCTGTTAGAATTTTAAATGCATTTTCAACGTCAATGAAATATTCAAATAGAGGTTTATAATGCAAATTTTCTAAATTAATATACGAAATATTTTTGCTATATAATTGGTATTCTACTTTATTTTTTTTGCAATGCTCTTGAAAGATTTTTAAATATCCTTCAGCAAAAATAAACATCTCTTGATTGACAATAGCTCCACAGTATTTAATATTTTCGCTTATAGCTAAAGCAAGGTTACAAGGTAAAGTCCATGGAGTAGTAGTCCAAACTAATATTTTATAGGTTTTAATATTTTCTATTATGAGAAATTTAGGATTTTCTAATAATTCGAATGCTACGGTCACAGTTTTACTTGTTTTTTGTCTGTATGCATTGTCCATCCTAGTTTCAAAGTTTGATAATGGTGTTTGACATGCCCAACTATATGGTACTATTTTTATGGATTCATATATTAATCCCTTGTTCCATAATTCATGGAATGACCACATTATTGATTCCATAAAAGGTAAATCCATGGTTTTGTAGTCATTTTCAAAATCTACCCATCGTGCTTGTCTGTCTACATATTGTTGCCATTCTTTTGAAAATTTCATTACAGAGTTCCGGCAATGGTTGTTAAATTTTTCTATACCAAATTTTTCAATTGCTAACTTTCCTGATATTCCTAATTCTTTTTCTGATAACATTTCAGCGGGTAATCCATGGCAATCCCACCCAAATCTTCTCTCAACTTTGAATCCTGCCATTGTTTTATAACGAGCTACAGTATCTTTAATAAATCCAGTGAGCAAATGCCCGTAATGAGGCAATCCATTTGCAAATGGTGGTCCATCATAAAATATAAATCTTTTGTTTTCGTCTCGATTATCTACAGATTTTTTGAAAATATTATTTTCTTTCCAAAATTTTAATATATCTTCTTCTATTGATGGGAAATTGGGTTCTCCTATTGATTGTGAGTAATATTCTGTCATAGTGTTTATTATTTAGTATAGATGTTTTACTATACACATATTTATTCAAGCTGCAATCACAGTTCTATTAAAATATGTAAAAATTATTGACTCTTGTTAATATTCATAGCATTGTTTTAAAAAATTAATTCATATTGAGGAGCTTATGACAGTGGAAATAGGAGATGATGCACCATATTTTAAGAATCTTGATACCTATAAAGGTAATAAGAATATAGTATTATACTTTTATCCAAAAGATGATACTCCTGGTTGTACGAGAGAGGCAAAAGATTTTCAAGAAGCAATGAATGATTTTGCTGATTTAAGTACCGTTATAATTGGTGTGTCTAAGGATAATGAGAAATCTCATGAGAATTTTAAGAAGAAGCATAGTCTGTTATTCGAACTGATATCTGATGAAAATTCTGAGTTATCAGAGCAATATGGTGTTTGGGTGGAAAAGAATATGTTTGGAAAATCTTATATGGGTATAGACCGTTCTACATTTCTAATAGATAAACATGGAAAAATAAGAAAAATTTGGCGGAATGTAAAAGTTGCTGGACATGTTGAGAACGTTCTTGAGATAATAAGGGAGATAATGTAAGTTACTGAATTAGTGATGCAAAAAGAAAGGAAGTTAAACATTAGATTATATGTAACTTGTACTCTTAGAAAATGTTCGATTATAACCTTGGATAATCTTGCTTCTCACTATATATGTCATGTAATGCGAGCTACAAGATTTGATAAGATAAAGCTATTTAATGGTCGGGATGGAGAATGGATAGGTGAAGTATTTGAATTGTCTAATAATACTAAAATTAGAGTAAATAAACTGGTTAGAGAGCAAATTATAACTAAAGATTTAACATTATGTTTTTCCATTGTAAAAAACACTGTGTTACAAAATGTAATTAGACAAGCTACAGAGATGGGAGTAACATTTATGCAGCCTATTTATACAAAACATATAGCAACGAGTAATATAAATTTAGATAAATGCAGAAAGTGGTCTATTGAAGCTGCTGAACAATGTGGAAGGCTTGATATTCCATATATTGCTTCTCCTATTAATTTTACTGATTTAAAAAATTTGAAGACTAGTGATAACAATTTTATAATTTGCGATGAAACAGGTAAAGGTGATTACCCATCAGAAATTCTAAAAAACAAAAATAATATTTATGTCATTATAGGGCCAGAAGGTGGTTTTTCAAATGATGAATTGAATTTTGCATATAGTTTTTGTGATGGTTTATCTTTAGGTACAACAATATTAAGAGTTGATACAGCAGTTGTTAGTGCGCTAGCTTATGTAAATGAATATTATGGTATGTTATAGTGTTATGATTATTAAAGGTATTAGCGATAGGAAAACCGAATTGCGTGAAAAATATAGGAAATTAAGAAAGGAAGTACAAGGTAAAAAAGAGGCGTCTTATTCTTTGTTACAAAATTATATTAATAATGTAATAATAGAAGAAACATCTATAATTTCTGGATATATCCCTATAGATGGTGAAATTGATGTATTACCATTAATGAATCATTTAATGCAGCAAAAGCATGTCGTGGCAGTTCCTGTAATAAATCAAAATAGTAAAATATTATTATTTCATCAATGGAATACAGTTAATTCTGTTATTCCAAATATCTTAATAGTACCTCTTATTGCATTTGATAAATGTTTGAATAGATTGGGTTTTGGAGGTGGATATTATGACAGTACCATTTCTAAGTTAAGACCGACTTGTAAAGTTATAGGAGTTGCGTACGATATACAGTTGTGTGATGTAATACCTATTGAAAGTCATGATGAAATTTTAGATATAGTGATTACAGAAAAGAAAATTTATAAGCACATGTAATATTATAGCTGCTTAAGACCTTGTTATTGAATATCAATTTATCTAAAAATTGTTATTAACATATTGAGCTTTGATTTATAATTTATACGTGTATTAGTATATGCAATTTTTGCGTTTTCTTTTAATATTTTGGTTTGTAAATTGTTTTTTTTTATGAGATATACAGTGTATTATAGTTAATAATGAAGCGAATATATGTGATAAAAACATCTCTTATGTTAAAAGGTTGAGTGGTTGTTATTCGAATGAAAAGTTTATATATGCATACTCCAGTTTTATTAAAAGAAATGTTAGACATATTAGATCCTCAAGATGGGAAAATATATGTTGATGCAACATTTGGAGCGGGAGGATATACTAGAGCGATTTTGGGATTTGCGGATTGTCAGGTCTATGCTATTGATCAAGATGAATATACTAATGTTTTCTATGAGAAATTAGTTCATGATTTTCCAGGCAGAATACATTTTTATGTTAATAAGTTCAGTAAAATAAAACAAATTTTACATAAAGCTCAATTGGAAAGAGTTGATGGGATAGTATTTGACATAGGGGTTTCTTCTATGCAATTAGAAAATGCTAATCGTGGTTTTTCTTTTTCTAAAGATGGACCTCTTGATATGAGGATGAGTACTTCTATGAGTAGTATTGATGCGTCAATGTTTGTGAATACAGCTTCTGAAGCAGAGATAGCTGATGTTATATACCAATATGGAGGTGAAAAATACTCTCGTAGAATAGCAAAAGCTATTGTTGAATCAAGGAAAAAGAAAGCAATAAAAACTACAGGTGAGCTTGCATTTATAGTTAGATCTGTAATATCACGTAGTAAAAACCATAGTATTGATCCTGCAACAAGGACGTTTCAGGCAATTAGGATATGGGTTAATAAAGAATTGGAAGAATTAGAACAGGGGATAACTGATTCTGCTGATTTATTGAATCCAGGTGGAAAAATAGTAGTAGTTTCTTTTCATTCTTTGGAGGATAGAATTGTAAAAGTAATATTTAAATCATTGTGTAATGGAAATAGTATAACTTCATCAAAGTTAAATATGAAATTTCAATTAATTAATAAGAAAGTACTACGACCAAGTTCTGAGGAAACATTAAAAAATCCTAGGTCTAGATCTGCAAAGTTGAGAGCTATATTAAAAATATAATGTACTTTTTAGATTAATCAAGTTGTAGATTTATAATATGCTTTTTGAGAGGTTTCTTAAGTTTATATTTCCAATATGACTATCAATATAACATCTTGTAGTTAAATATATAAAATTTTAGTTTCAGTTATGGGTTGATATAATTGATATATTAGTATTTTTTTGAATTTAGTAAAAAAGATATGTATCTAGGTGATGCTTTTATTATATGTATTATTAAATTTGTATTTTTTAATTACAAGAGCATCTTTCTGGATTTAGTGTTTTATAAAATTTTTAGTATCGAGGCACTAAACTTGCTTTTTTAATTAATACTAAACTAGTGAATTTTATTTTTTATTAGATTATATAATTTTGGTATAGCATATCAATTGTATAAAAAATGGTTTAAGTATAATATTTAATATATTGTTTTTTAGCTTTTTAAAGACAAATATATATCATATATTAAATGGATCATATATATATGGTTCAGCATTATCGTTATTTTTATTTATGTATTGAATTAAAGTAGCTAGAATAGTGTAGCGGTTGTCTTTTATCGATGATACAAATATTTCTTTTTGTGTGTGCTGTGATAATAATTGCTTTTTTTTCTTAATTTCTTTTTTATCTAATAAATCGCTTTTATTTAATACTATAAATTCTATTTTATCAGCCAGCTCTTTATTGTAAAGTATTAGTTCTTTTCTAATGCATTCATATGAATCGATAATGTTATTTGAGGTACAATCTATGATGTGTAATAATATAGAACATCTTTCAATGTGTTTTAAAAATTTGTCACCTATGCCGTATCCTAGATGTGCTCCAGGGATTAATCCCGGTATATCAGCTAACACTAATTCTCTATTGTCAATAAAAGCCACTCCTAAATGTGGTTCTAAGGTTGTAAACGGATAATCAGCAATTTTTGTTTTTGAATGAGTGCATGAAGCTAAAAAGCTTGACTTTCCTGCATTAGGTAATCCTATGATTCCTACATCTGAAATGATTTTTAACTTTAATATAATGTATTTTTCTTCTCCTGCTTCTCCAAGAGTAAAATGTCTAGGTGCTCTATTAGTAGATGTTTTATAGTTAGCATTCCCTGTTCCACCTTTACCACCATATGCTGCTATAAATTTTTGATTCTCTGAATTAAGGTCGGCGATTAATATTCCATCTTCATCATATAGTTGAGTTCCTATAGGAACTTTTATGATAATATCTTTTCCAGATGGTCCAGATTTCTTTTTACCAGAACCTGGATTTCCATTTTCTGCTTTTATATGTTGTTTATATCTAAAATATAGTAACGTGTTAATATGATTACTTGTGGCAAAGATGATATTTCCACCATTACCTCCATTTCCACCGTCAGGTCCGCCAAATTCAATAAATTTTTCACGACGAAAACTACTACAACCATTTCCGCCATTTCCTGCTTTTAAATATACTTTTGCTTCATCAATAAAGCTCATAATGCTCCATAGTAGATTGATGAAATGTCTAATAACTTTTCTATATATAATAATTCATTGTATTTTGCTAAACGTTCAGATCTAGATAGAGAACCAGTTTTAATTTGTCCGCAGTTTGTTGCAACAGCTATATGAGAAATTGTAGTATCTTCTGTTTCACCTGATCTATGAGATATTATTACATTATAATTATTTTTTTGAGCAAGTCTTATAGCATTGAAAGTTTCAGTTAGTGTACCAATTTGATTTGGTTTTATTAATACTGCATTTGCCATGTTATTATTAATTCCATTTTGAATTAATTTACAATTAGTTACGAATAGATCATCTCCTACTATTTGTATTTTATTACCTAATTCTTGTGTTATCAATTTCCATCCGTTTATATCTTCTTCTGCTATTGGGTCTTCAATTGATATAATAGGGTATTGTGAGGTTATGTTTTTATAATATTCTACTAATTCTTGAGTACTTAATTCGTAATCTGCAAATTTATATTTCTGATCTTTATAAAATGTAGAGGCAGCAACATCTAATCCTAATGAGAAATCTTCATACATTTTATATCCTGACTTTTCTACAGCATCTATAATGATTTCAAATACTTCAATATTTGTTTTTATGTTTGGAGCAAATCCTCCTTCATCTCCTACGTTAGTATTTAATTGTTTGAATTTAAGAATTTGTTTTAATTGAAAAAACACTTCAGCTGACATTCTTATTGCATCTTCAAATTTATCAGCTCCATTTGGGATAATCATAAACTCTTGAAAATCTAAATTATTATCTGCGTGCATTCCACCATTAATGACATTAATAAGTGGAGTGGGAAGAACTTTTGCTGTAATTCCTCCTAAGTATTGATATAAAGGAATATTTAATGTTAAAGCTGCAGCCTTTGCGATTGCTAATGATATTGCAAGTGTTGAATTTGCTCCAATTCTTGATTTATTATCTGTTCCATCTATTTCAATTAATGCGTTATCTATTTTTTCTTGATTTAACGTATTCATATTTATGATTTGTGGGGCAATTTCTGAATTAATTAAATTAACTGCTTTTGTTACTCCATATCCATTGTAAGAATTTTTATCATTATCTCGTAATTCTACGGCTTCAAATTTTCCTACTGAAGCTCCTGAAGGTACACAAGCTTTTGCTTTTATATTATTTGATAATATAATTTCTACTTCAATAGTAGGATATCCTCTGCTATCTAAAATTTGTCTAGCTAGTATTTTATTAATTGGTACATTAAACACAGCATTACCTTTTTGTTTTTTAATGATACATTGAAAAACTTCAAAAAAGATAGTAATAGCTTTTATATAAAATGTAAATTTATTCTCAATGTTGACTTGTGTTTAAAAGAGTAACAATGTTATTGACATATTGTATTATATTGAGCAGAATTACTAAAAATAATAATTGATTTAAACGTTAAGAGATATATTATGTATGCTATTGTTGAAACTGGTGGTAAGCAATATAAAGTACGAGAGCAAGATGTTATAAAAATAGAAAAATTAAATGCTTCTGTAGGGGAGGAGGTTACTCTGAGTAAGGTGATTGCGTTAACTGATGTAAATCACAATATGATTTTTGCACAGAATGTAACTGTCACAGCATCAGTTCTTGAGCAACGTAGAAATGATAAAATAATAGTGTTTAAGAAAAAACGTCGTAAGAATTATAGAAGGAAAAATGGTCATAGGCAGTACATGACTGTTTTACGTGTTACTAAAATTAATAATATGGAGTAGAAGTATGGCTACGAAAAAATCTGGTGGTAGCTCCGGTAACGGTCGGGACTCGAGAGGTAGAAGATTAGGGGTAAAAAAGTTTGGGAGTGAAAAAGTAATTCCTGGTAATATTATCATACGTCAAAGAGGAACAAAATATCATCCTGGTAAGAATGTTGGAATGGGAAAAGATCATACTATTTTTTCTAAGGTTTCAGGTTTTGTATATTTTAGGAGAGGAGTACTTAACAAGATGTTTGTTGATGTACTAGAAGCTAATTCTGCTTCTTAATATAGCTTTTTTGGGGTTTGTAGCTCAGGTGGTTAGAGCGCACGCCTGATAAGCGTGAGGTCGGAAGTTCAACTCTTCCCAGGCCCACCAATTATAGCCATGTTTTTCCAATGAATATGTTTGTGTTTTTAGGGATTATGTAATGTTTTAGTATGACCATGTTTTGTGCCGATTGTTGTCAGCTTATTAATAATTTCTAATATTGTAAAAGCTTTATGTTAAAAGATAGTGATAGAGTATTTACTAATCTTAATGGTCAGTATTCTCCGTTTTTAAGGTCTGCAAAAAGTAGAGGTATTTGGAGTAATATCTTAGAAATATTGAATCTGGGTCCTGAATATATTATTCAAGAGGTAAAGAAATCAGGATTACGTGGTAGAGGTGGGGCAGGATTTTCTACAGGTTTAAAGTGGGGCTTTATGCCAAAAACTAGAAAGGAAGGCCAAGCAGCATATTTAATAGTTAATGCGGATGAATCAGAACCTGGTACATGTAAAGATCGTGATATATTAAGGTATGATCCACATAGGCTTATTGAAGGAATATTGATAGCTGGATTTGCAATGAATGTGACTGCAGCTTATGTTTATATTCGTGGTGAATTTTACAATGAATATTTAGTATTGTCTAAGGCTTTAGATGAAGCATATAAAGCTAATTTAATAGGAAAAAATGCGTGTAATTCTGGATATGATTTAGATATCTTTATTCATAGAGGAGCTGGAGCATATATTTGTGGTGAGGAAACTGCTCAGCTTGAATCATTAGAGGGAAGAAAAGGTATGCCAAGGTTGAAGCCTCCTTTTCCAGCTGCAATAGGGTTATATGGCTGTCCTACTACTATTAATAACGTTGAAACTATTGCAACTGTTAGTGAGATCATGAGAAGAGGTAGTGATTGGTTTGCATCTCTTGGGAGAGAAAATAATACTGGTACTAAGATTTTTTGTATATCAGGACATGTTAATAATCCGTGTAATGTAGAAGAGGAATTAGGGATTCCCATGAAGGAACTTATAGAAAGATATGCTGGAGGTGTTCGTGGAGGATGGGATAACTTATTAGCAGTAATACCTGGTGGTTCATCAGTACCAATGCTTCCAAAATCTATTTGTGATACTGTAACTATGGATTTTGATTCTTTGAGGGCTGTACAATCAGGGTTAGGTACCGCGGGTTTAATAGTGATGGATAAATCAACAGATCTAGTAGCGGCTATAGAAAGATTATCGCATTTTTATATGCATGAATCTTGTGGACAATGTACACCATGTCGAGAAGGTACTGGTTGGATGTGGAGAATCATGAGAAAAATACTAAGGGGTGATGCTACGCCTGAAAGCATTGATTTATTATTAAATATTACACATCAGATAGAAGGGCATACTATATGTGCTCTTGGTGATGCTGCAGCTTGGCCTATACAAGGGTTGATTAGACATTTTAGGGATGTAGTTGAAGATCGGATAAAAAGTTAATAATAAAGCTAAATTAATTTAGTGTTTTATAATTGTGGTTTTGATTTTTACTTAAAAAAATTTATCTGTTTAATGTTATATATATTCAACTGTTTTATCTAATTTTTATATTAATGATATTATTAATAAATATTTCTTACTAGATGGATATTATTAATTTTTATATTGTGTACTTTTTAATTTCATATTAATATATTAATATATTAATATATTAATGAGGTGATATGCAGTTAACATTGTTGTCTTATAGTAATTCACGCTTGGCTTTGTTACCTGACAAAGTGGTTCGTTATGATAAATCGTTAGGTTTGTGTTATACAGGGAATCCTGATGTGGATAGTCTTATTGATCCTAACGTTGATTATGATTTTGCTAAGACTCTATGGCGGGCAAAATTTAATGAATATTGTGTTGTAACTAATACTAAAATAGAAGAGGATGTGATATTTCTTTATGGTAATAATTTATCAGGCAGGCCTGTATATATAATTTTCTTGCATCCAGTTGCTCATATACGTAGGCTGTGTCAGCAAGGTTTAATATTAGGTCACAGTAATTTAATATCACGTGGAGAGGTTGATGAGTCAATGTTAACTTTATCACCGGAAGAGAAAACTAAGGTCTTGTTTGCTACTTATGTTGCTGGTGTGATTGATATATTTAGCAGAAAATCAGCAAACTATTTGACTCGGTTTGATTTTTTTAATAGTCAAGGTGAGTTATTTCATACAGACTATAAAACTGCAGTCTTGAGAGATGCAATTATGGATCAAGCAAGTGGTATTCAAATATTTTCTATGAAATTGCAGTAAATTTATGCTGTAAAGTTAAAGATTTATAAAAAGTTTTAACTCTATTTATGAAAGTAAGTTTTGTAAATAAATAGTTTTAATTTTTATCTAAAAAATTTATTTATTTAGTATTGTATATATTCAATATTTCTTACTAGATAGATATTATTAACTTTTATATTAATATATTAAATACAATGAAAATATAATAATGAGGTTATATGCAGTTAAGATTATTGTCTTATGGGAATTTATACTTGGCTTTGTTACCTGACAAAGTGGTTCGTTATGATAAATCGTTAGGTTTGTGTTATACAGGGAATCCTGATGTGGATAGTCTTATTAATCCTGACGTTGAATCTGAGTTTGCTAAGACTCTATGGCGGGCAAAATTTAGTGAATATTGTATGGTAACTAACACTAAAATAAACCAGAATGTGATCTTTCTTTATGGTAATAGTTTATCAGGCAAGCCTGTATATCTAGTTTTCGTGCATCCAGTTGCTCATATACGTAATCTGTGTCAGCGAGGTGTAATATTAGGTGAGATTAATTTAATATCACATGGAGAGGTTGATGAATCAATGTTAACTTTATCACTGGAAGAGAAAACTAAGGCCTTGTTTCCTACTATTACTGATGTGCTTGATGTATCTTGCAGAAACTCAACAAGCTATATGAATCGGTTTGATTTTTTTAATAGTCAAGGTGAGTTATTTCATGAAGAATATAAAACTTCAGTCTTGAGAAATGCAATTGTGTGTCAAGCAAGTGGTACTCAAGTATTTTCTATGAAATTGCAGTAAATTTATGCTGTAAAGTTAAAGATTTATAAAAAGTTTTAACTCTATTTATGAAAGTAAGTTTTGTAAATAAATAGTTTTGATTTTTATCTAAAAAATTTATTTGTTTAATATTGTATATATTCAACTGTTTTATCTAATTTTTATATTAATGATATTATTAATAAATATTTCTTACTAGATGGATATTATTAATTTTTATATTGTATATTTTTAATTTCATATTAATATAATGAAAATATAATAATGAGGTTATATGCAGTTAACATTGTTGTCTTATGGGAATTCACGCTTGGCTTTGTTACCTGACAAAGTGGTTCGTTATGATAAATCGTTAGGTTTGTATTATACAGTGAATCCTGATGTCGATAGTCTTATTAATCCTGACGTTGAATCTGAGTTTGCTAAGACTCTATGGCGGGCAAAATTTAATGAATATTGTATTGTAAGTAATACTAAAATAGAAGAGGATGTGGTGTTTCTTTATGGTAATAATTTATCAGGTAGGCCTGTATATATAATTTGCTTGTATCCAGTTGCTCATATACGTAGGCTGTGTCAGCAAGGTTTAATATTAAATGACATTAATTTAGTATCATGTGGAGAGTTTGATGAGTCAATGTTAACTTTATCACCGGAAGAGAAAACTAAGGACTTGTTTGCTAATATTACTGGTATGCTTGATGTATCTCGCAGAAACTCAACAAGCTATTTGAATCGGTTTGATTTTTTTAATAGTCAAGGTGAGTTATTTCATGAAGAATATAAAACTGCAGTCTTGAGAAATGCAATTGTGTGTCAAGCAAGTGGTACTCAAGTATTTTCTATGAAATTGCAGTAAATTTATGCTGTAAAGTTAAAGATTTATAAAAAGTTGTAATTCTATTTATAAAAGTAAGTTTTGTAAGTAAATAGTTTTGATTTTTATCTAAAAAATTTATTTATTTAATGTTGTATATATTCAACTGTTTTATCTAATTTTTATATTAATGATATTATTAATAAATATTTCTTACTAGATGGATATTATTAATTTTTATATTGTGTATTTTTTTTAATTTCATATTAATATATTAATACAATGAAAACATAATAATGAGGTTATATGCAGTTAACATTGTTGTCTTATGGGAATTCATACGTGGCTTTGTTACATGACAAAGTGGTTCGTTATGATAAATCGTTAGGTTTGTGTTATACAGGGAATCCTGATGTGGATAGTCTTATTAATCCTGACGTTGAATCTAATTTTGCTAAGACTCTATGGCGGGCAAAATTTAGTGAATATTGTATTGTAACTAATGCTAAACTAGGAGAAAATATAGTATTTTTATATGGTAATAATCTATCAGGCAAGCCTGTATATCTAGTTTTCGTGCATCCAGTTGGTCTTATGCCTAGTCTGTTTCAGCAAGGTTTAGTATTAAATAGCAGTAATTTGATATTAGCTGGAATGGGTGATCAGTCAATGTTAGCTTTATCACTGGAAGAGAAAACTAAGCTCTTGTTTGCTAATGTTAATAGTTATCTTAATGTCGTTACCAAAAACCCAGCAAGTTGTCTGAATCAGTTTAGTTATTTTAATAGTAACGGTGAGTTATTTCATACAGACTATAAAACTACAGTCGTGAATAATGTAGTTGTAGATCAAGCAAGTAATACTCGATTATTTTGTATGAAATTTTAGTAAATTTATGCTGTAAAGTTAAAGATTTATAAAAATTTATGAAAGCAAGTTTTGTAAATAAATAGTTTTGATTTTTATCTAAAAAATTTATTTATTTAATATTGTATATATTCAATTGTTCTATCTAATTTTTATATTAATATGGTCCTATTGATAAGTATTTTTTTACTAAATGGGTGCTATAATTTATATTGTGTGTTTTTAGATTTTTTGCTGGTGTTTAATACAGTGAAATGTAACAATGGTGTTATATGGACTTAATATTATTATCTTATGGGGTTTCAGCGGCGCTTCTGTTACCTTCCAGAAGGTGTAATTATGATAAATCGTTAAATTTTTGTTATACAGGGGATCCTAGTGTGGATGCACTTATTAATCCTAACATGGATACCAATTTTGCTCCTATGCTATACCGGTCAAAATTTACTGATTATTGTATTGTAAATAATCCTAAAGTAGCAGAAAATATAGTATTTCTCTATGGTCATAATCCATCAGGAAATTCTGTATATCTAATTTTCTTGCATCCAGTTGGTTCTATGCCTACTATGTTTCAGCAAGGTTCATTATTAGATGACACTAATTTTATATCAGCTGGAATAGTTGATCATTCAATGTCAAATTCATCACCGGAAGAGAAAACTAAGTACTTGTTTACTCAGGTTAAGAATCTGATTAATATAAGTGCCACAAACCCAGTAAGCTCTATAAATCAGTTTACTTATTTTAATAGTAAAGGTTGTGTATTTTGTACGGAATATGCAACTACATCCTTGAGGACTGTAGATGTGGATTCAGTAAGTGGTAATCAAGTATTTCGTATGAAATTTTATTAAATTTATGCTGTAGAGTCATTATGTAAAGATGTATGTAATAAGTTAGAAAAAGTCATAGCTATATTTATGAAAATAAATTTTATCAATAAGTAATTTTGATTTTGGCTTAAAAAACTTACCTGTTTAATGTTGTACATATGCAATTGCTTTATTCAATTTGTATATTAATGTGATTTGTTGGTAAATATTTTTAGTAGATTAGCTTTAATATTATACTGTGTGTTTTTGAGATTTGCTGGTTGTCGTATAGTTATAATGGTTAGTTGGTTGTAGTTATATGCGCTTAATATTATTATCTAGTGTAAGAGCGGAACTTATTTTGTTGCCTGAAAAAATCGTTTGCTATAACAAGATGTCAGGTTACTGTTATACAGAAAATCATGATTTGAATATGCAAATAGCAGTGCCTGTCACAGGTAGTCTGTTTTATGAGCGTCTATACCGGACAAATTTTTCTGAGTATCATGTTGTATATAATGAAAACTTAAACTTATCTTTGGTGTTTTTATATGGTAAGAATCCAGCAGGCGAACTTGTACATCTAGTTTTTATGTGTCCATCTAATCTGACATTTACTCTGCTTAAAGAAGGTATGACGTTAAATCAGAACGTTTTTTTAGGATGTGGATTAAATTTTATGCCAGATCTATCACTGACAGAGAAAACTGTACTCTTGTTTGATCAGGTTAAGGGTAGAGTCAATATAACATCTGATGCTCCACATGTCCGTATATATCGTTTTACTTATATTGATGATACTGGTGTTTCTTTTCATCAATCATATCAAAGTACAGTTTTGGAGCTTGTACAAGTGGATGAAGTAAGTCAGAATGTAGAATTTACTATGGGATTACAGTAAGTTTGTGCTGTGGAGTCATTTTTATCAATAGGTGGTTTTTGATTCTAATCTAAGAAATTTATCTGTTTAATGTTGTATATATGCAATTATTTTATCTAATTTATATGTCAATATAATCTTATTGGTAAATATTTTTTACTGGATGAGTTGTAATATTATATTGTGTGTTTTTGGATAATTTTGCTAATTGTCATATAATAAAATGTAATGGTTGTTAATTGGTATGTACTTAGTATTATTACTGTTTACAAATGGTACACCTTTTATTAACTAAATTTCAGTAAAGTATGATAAAAGCTTAGGGATGTATACAGCAGATGCTAATGTGAATGGAATTAGGAAATTCTCAAGAAGATCATTTTTATCACTTATTGTATCGGTAAGAAGTACAGATTTTACTGTCGTAATCAATCGTCTTGTAGCCATAGTATTTTTTTGGTAAAAATTAGTCAGGTAACAAAACTTAAAACGTTGATATTAATATCATATTCTTAATATATTAAGTATTACAGAACAATTTCTTAGTTTAAGATAAGATTAATAGTACATAAGTCAAGCCTTCTCTTTTTCCAAAGTGCTTACTCTTGTTTTTTTTTTAATCCCTCATTTATAACATAATTATTAATACAACGTGTTATAACTAATCTAAACGCAAGATGAGTTATTCGTCATTTTGTCTAATATTATTTGTAGGGCATTTCATGTATAATGGAATTTTTTAGTGTAAAAGAAATAGTTCTTTTTCAATGAATTTGCAAAATAAAGTTGAGTAATATTAGAATTGATTTAGTAATAAATCATACTAAATATGTTATAAAAATTAATATAATACTTTGTACATTTTATTAAAAATAATTACCATCATATGATAATAATCAATATTTTTTTATTAAAAAAATTAAAATTATATGCGGCTAATATTGTTATTTTTCGATGGATATCCTGCTTTAATTTCTGAGAGGAAGTGTCGTTATGATAAGTTCCGTGGAGCTTACTATGTAGTAAATACTGATTTTGATGGTAGAATTGGTCTACCTTCTTCTGAAAATGCTATATTTATGTCCATGCATCAAACAATGTTTTAAAAATGTTGTATTGTAAGTAGTGTAAGATTTAAAATCAGAATATTACTTTTTATTTGGTGAGAATAAAGAGGGACGAAAATTTTATCTAACTATTAGAGTTAAATTTAATTTTTTGCGTGACTTGAAAGCAAATGGATTAGTATTTACTAAGAAAGATATCTTGATGTGTGGAAAAATTCATCTAGGCAATAGTACTAACTTAGAAGAGTATACGATTGCATTATTTAACAAGAGTAAGTCCTGTCTGAGATTTTATTATACAAGAAATCTACCTCGTACATATATGTTGAGTTTTTTTAATGATAGCGGGGATTATTTCATACTCAATATTACAACATATGTTTAAGTGAGTTTGTAATATTAATGAAGAAGCTAAAATCATCTAAAATTAATGTTATAAACTTCTAAAGCTTACTAATATTAATGTCTTTTATTGTAGTAATTTTTAGCTGTAATTAAATTAGTTAAAGATAATATTTAAAATAAAATTTTACTTGTAATATGTTCAATGTATAAGTATGTATATAACTTAGAAAATATATCAAATCCTGTTGCATGAGGTTTTTATTAAAATTTAGTGATTTATAAGCATATAAGATATTGCTTATGTAAGTAGGTTTTTGCTTAATTAAATTTACTGTTTTTAAAAATCATGTTATTTATATTATAAATTTTATAGTATACTTGGTCATTTAGTAATACTTATTGACTTATATGTTTCAGCTGTAATAATAATTTACTTGAGTATTATATATAGTTATACTCTTTTATTGAATTTGTTAATTATTAACAGATATAAATATAATGATTTATTTTTTGTTTCATTTTTTTGCAGCGTTGATAATATTGTCAGCTATAGCTGTAGTTTGTGTATCAAATCCTGTTTATTCTGTGCTATGTTTAATTTTAACGTTTTTCATATCTAGTACATTATTTATTTTGTTGGGTGCAGAGTTGATAGCAATGCTAGTTATAATAGTATATGTAGGAGCTGTAGCTGTACTGTTTTTATTTGTAGTTATGATGTTAGATATAAACTATTCGAGGTTTAAAAGTGGATTTACAAAATATCTTGCTATAGGATTATTATGTGGGATGATATTATTTATTAATATAGTATTTATTATTAAACAATCTGCAACAACTGAGTTGGTAATGGGATCTGTTCCTTATGTAAGTAATGTTGTTGCTATTGGTAATTTAATATATACAAAGTATATGTATATATTTCATTTATCTGGGATATTACTTTTAATATCAATAATCGGATCTTTAGTATTAACTTTACGCACTAAGAGCAACAATGTACGTAGACAAAATATAGATGTTCAAGTTAATAGATCATCTACTATAAAATATGTAAATGTTAAAGTACGAGAAGGAGTGGATTATGAAAATTCTAACTGATGCTGGTATTACTTTAAATCATTTCCTTATTTTAAGTGCAATTTTATTTACTATTGGTGTGTCTGGAATTTTTATTAATCGCAAAAACATCATTACTATTCTTTTATCAATAGAACTGATGTTATTGGCAATTAATATCAATTTTACTGCTTTCTCGGTGTATCTTGATAATATTTTAGGACAAGTCTTTGTCATGTTTATATTAACAGTGGCTGCTGCAGAGTCTGCAGTGGGTTTAGCTATTATTGTAGTATATTTTAGAAATTGTGGAAATATTGATATTGAAACAGCTAATAAAATGAAAGAATAAAGAAGTTTTTCTATAGTATTTATTGACTAATTATAATTAGTTATTTTAATTGATTTATGATCAATTAATTAAGGATCAGGTTTATGATTAAGGTTGAGCTATTATGTGTTTTTTTGCCTTTAATAGGTTCTATTTTTGGTAATATGATAAATAATAGGTTAATTTCTCAGTTATTTACCACTTCTTTAGTGGTTTGTGCATCATTGTTATCGTGGTACTTATTTTTTGATTTTAAAGATAGTTATGTTATTACTTTATTTCCATGGATTGACTTATATAAGTTAAAGGTTAACTGGTCATTGTATATAGATTCATTAAGCATGATTATGCTGATAATAGTTAATACAGTGTCAGCGGTGGTGCATATTTATTCGATAGGTTATATGTTTCACGATATAGGTGTATCTAGATTTTTATCTTATGTATCATTATTTACATTCTTTATGTTAATTTTAGTAACAAGTGATAATTTTGTTCAACTTTTTTTTGGTTGGGAAGGTGTCGGGTTATGTTCTTATTTATTGATTGGTTTTTGGTTTGATAAAGCTTCAGCTACTAAAGCAGCAATGAAAGCATTTATTATGAATAGAATAGGTGATTTTTTTTTTATATTAGGAATTATAGCAGTATTTTGGGTATTTGGATCCTTAGAGTTCAGTAAAGTATTCAACATGCTTGATTCAACATATATTGAAGGTGTAATTGATTTTTTTGGTTATTCAGTACCTTATTTAGATGTGATATGCTTGTTACTTTTTATTGGATGTATGGGTAAGTCTGCACAAATTGGTTTACATACATGGTTGCCTGATGCAATGGAAGGTCCTACTCCTGCTTCAGCATTAATTCATGCTGCAACTATGGTAACAGCAGGAGTATTTCTTGTTGTTAGATGTTCTCCATTGTTTGAAGCGTCAGCAATGGCACGCGGTGTTATCTTGATTGTTGGCACATGTACCTGTTTATTTGCTGCGACTGTTGCTATTGTGCAGAGTGATATAAAGAAGATAATAGCATATTCTACTTGTAGTCAGTTAGGGTATATGTTTATTGCATGTGGTTTGTCAATATATAGTGTTGCTGTATTTCATTTGATGACTCATGCTTTTTTTAAAGCACTGTTGTTTTTATGTGCTGGTAATATAATACATGCTACACATGAACAAGACATTCATAAGATATGTATTTCTTGGCGTCAACTACCATTTACATATGTGTTGACTTGGATAGGGTCTTTAGCATTAGCAGGTATTTTCCCTTTTGCTGGCTTTTATTCAAAAGATTTGATTATCGAAAGTAGCTATCACGTTAGTACAATTGCCTTTATAATATGTAATTTGGTTGCATTTTTAACAGCTTTTTATTCTTGGAGATTGATTATATTAGTTTTTCATAGAATCAACTCAAAAAATGATCCAATACATGAATCAGGAAAAATTATGCTTTTGCCTCTATTAGTGTTAGCTATAGGTTCTATATTTTCTGGTATGTGGGGACAAAATTTATTATTAATTAATGATGCTGCATTTTGGAAAAATAGTATAAAAGTACATGAACATGTAGAAGTTGGGTTGTTTGTAAAGATATTACCATTATTTTTAAGTATGCTTGGAATAGTATGTGCTTACTTAAAATATTTTTGTAATTGTTATAGTAATTTGTATTTTAACCAGTTATTTAAATTTCTATATAATAAGTGGTATTTTGATGAATTATATAATCTTGTATTTATAATACCTATTAAATTTATAGCTAATTTCTTTTCTAGAGTAATTGATAAAAAAATTATTGATTATTTTGGGTTAGGTGGTATTACTAAATTGGTAGATTCTTGCTCAAAGGGTAGTGTTAAGATACAAACTGGTTTTGTTTTCGATTATGCATTTATTATGCTATTAGGTTTGATAAGTATTATCACGTGGTTAATTTATAATAATATAAGATTTTAAAGTAATGCTATTTTTGATGATTTTATTGCCAATATTAGGGTCATGCTTATTAGCAGTTAATAATTTTAAGGCAGATGTAATTGCAAAGATAACTTCTTTGTTATGTGCTGGGGCTTCATTCTTTATAAATATTATTGTAGCTGTAAAGTTTGATTATTTATATAAGGGTTTTCAATTTATACATAATCTAGCTCCAGGTTTTGTATTGGGTATAGATGGATTGTCTTTACCGCTTCTATTATTGACAACTTTTTTGTTTTTATTATCTGTTATCTTCACTTTATGTAATATGCAGTTGAGAAATTCGCGTATGTTTCTTGCTTTATTATTGTTACTAGAGGGGTTAACTATAGGAGTGTTTGCTTCACTTGATATAGTGATGTTTTATATATTTTTTGAATCTGTTCTAATTCCAATGTTTTTTATTATAGGAATGTGGGGACATGAAGACAGGATATATGCTACGTTTAAACTATTTTTATATACTTTACTTGGTTCTTTATTATTCTTGATAGCAATACTGTATATATATTTCTTTTCTGGTAAAGTAAGTGATATAGGGCAGTTAACTTATATTTTATCAAATTATTTAAATCTGACAGCACAGAAATGGGTATGGGTTGCATTTTTTATTTCATTTGCAATAAAAATACCTATTATACCTTTTCATACTTGGTTACCTGATGCTCATGTTCAGGCTCCTACAGTAGGATCTGTTTTATTGGCTGGTATTCTAATTAAAGTTGGTACATATGCATTGCTAAGATTTTCTCTCCCTATGTTGCCAGAAGCTAGTGTATATTTTTCAAATTTTGTAATAATATTAAGTATTGTAGCTGTAATTTATGCTTCATTGATATCGTTTGTTCAAACTAATATTAAAAAATTAATAGCATATTCTTCAATAGCTCATATGGGGTTTGTTACTGCTGGAATATTTTCTTTTAATAAATATGGGATATCAGGAGCTGTATTTCAGATGGTGAGCCATGGATTAGTATCTGCAGCGTTGTTTATTTGTGTTGGTATACTTTATAATCGTACTCATACTTTAGAGATAGCAAGATATGGTGGATTAGCAAAAATAATGCCTAAATTTTCTGTTATGTTTATATTTTTTTCAATGGCTTCAATTGCTTTACCTGGTACTTCAGGTTTTATAGGAGAATTTTTGTCTATACTAGGGGTTTTTTATTACTCTAAATTATTCTCAGTTTTTATTGCTATTGGAGTTGTATTAGGTGCTTTATATATGTTGTTCTTATGTAAAAGAGTAATCTGGGGTGTACCAAATTGTGATTTAATTAATTGTAATCTTAATAAGGATGAGTTATTTATTTTAATAGTGTTAGCTGCTTTTATATTATTATTTGGATTATATCCTTATTATATCTTATTAAAATGCTTAACTCCATTCATAGAGCAGTTGTCTTTAAGAAACTTTATACTTTAGTAGCATTTGAGATTGTTTATTATGTATTGGAATAATTTTGTTTATATAATACCAGAAATTTTTTTAGTTAGTTCATCTTTAATTTTCTTATTGTTAGGGATTGTACTAAATAAAAGAGTTATACATGTTTTTTCATTGATTGCTTCACTGATAACTATTGGTGTTGTTCTAATTAATTTAGAGATTGAGCCACGGCTAATTTTTGATGGGCTTTTAAAGTCTGATTTATATATTTCTATTGCAAAAATTGTAATTTTATTTTCTAGCAGTAGTGTTCTATTTATGATGTTAGCATCTGGTAGGGAGTATTGTTATGAGTTTTCGATAATGATTTTACTTGCAGTTTTTGGCTTAATTACCTTAATTTCTGCAAATAATCTACTTTCTTTTTATTTATCATTTGAAATACAAAGTATAACTTTATATGCATTAACATGTTTTGATAAAAGTGCAATTAGGTCTTCTGAATCAGGTATAAAATATTTTGTATTAAGTGCACTATCTTCTTGTATAATGCTATATGGAATTTCTATGTTATATGGTTATACAACAGAAGTTGGTTTCTATGAATTATACAATTTCTTTTCTCATAGCGAAAATATACCTTTAGGTTCTATTTTAGGTATGGTGTTTATTTTAATTAGTATATTTTTTAAATTATCAGTAGCTCCATTTCATATGTGGGTTCCTGATGTTTATCAGGGTACTTCGACTGTTATGACAGCGTTTTTTTCTATAGTACCAAAAAGTACATTTATACTATTATTGATTAGAATATTAAATGAAGTATTGCCTACTTTATCTAAAGATTGGCAACATATAGTGATATGTGTATCTGTATTATCTATATTTGTTTCAGCATTTGGGGCAATGAGGCAAAGTAATTTAAAAAGATTATTTTCATATGCTGCTATTGGACATATGGGGTATATGCTAATTGCATTAGCAATGAATACTTTGGCTAGTAATACAGCTGTGATAATGTATTTATTGTTATATATTATTATGAACATAGGGCTTTTTTCTGTTTTGATACAGTATCGTGATGATAATTGTAATGTATTGAATTTAAAAGGATTACATACTACCTCTCCAGTAATAGCATTTTGTATTGCTGTAACTATGTTATCCATGGCTGGAATACCACCTTTGGCTGGATTTTTTGCTAAGTATGATATATTGTCAAATTTAATAGAGAATGGTTTTATAAAAATTGCAATAACTTTTGCTCTTGTAAGTGTTGTTTCATGTTATTACTACCTGAGAATTATTAAGATAATGTATTTTGATGATTTAAATGATACTTCCTATGCTGTATCAGTAGTGAATAAGAAATTATCTGTTGTCCTATTGTTTACAGTATTAATTAATTTTATATTTTTTGTATTTGTTGGTGATGTAAGGCGTATTATAAGTTATTTTCTACATTTTAATTTTTTTAATGGATAATGTCTGAATATTCGATATATAATATACTGAATTTATTCAATATTAAAACGTGTGAAAACAATTTCAATATTTGGCTCAACTGGTGCTATTGGTCAGATGATTATTGATATAATATTTGCTGATCTCGATAAATATCAAGTAAAGGTATTAGTTGCAAAATCAAATGTTCAGTTATTAGCATTTCAGGCTAAGTTAGTTAATGCAGAAAGAGTTGTTATTGCTGATGTTGATTTGTATCAAGAATTAAAAGATTTATTGGTTGGTACTAATATTAAAGTTAGTGCTGGAGATTCTGGGATGGTTATGGCTACATCTTTAAATGTAGATTATGCAATGATGGCTATTGTAGGAATAGCAGCGCTTATACCGATGACTTATTTAATTAATTCGAATGTTAAAGTTATTGCATTAGCAAACAAAGAAAGTATAGTTTGTGGAGGAACATTATTACTTAGTTTAGCAAAAGAAAAGGATGTTAATATTATTCCTGTAGATTCAGAACACAATGCTATACATCAGATATTTTCTAATAATGATAAAAGGGATTTGGAAAAAGTTACTTTAACTGCATCTGGTGGTCCATTATTATCAATGGATTATAATCAAATGAAAAACGTGACAGTTCAGGATACAGTTAAGCATCCTATTTGGAAGATGGGGAAAAAAATATCTGTTGATAGTGCAACTATGATCAATAAGTCTCTTGAAGTTATAGAGGCTTATTATTTTTTTTCAATAAAAGCTGAAAAACTAGATATAATTATACATCCTGAATCTGTAGTGCATGGGATAGTATCTTATATAGATGGTACATCTATTGCTGTTATGTCTGTACCAGATATGAAAATTCCAATTATGTATACATTATCTTGGCCAGATAGGTCATCTGTTTTGTGTAGAAAACTGAATTTAGCATTATATAATCAGTTGACTTTTATAAAACCTGATGTTTATAAGTTTCCTGGTATAAAATTAGGGTTTGAGGTATTAAAAACATCTAATGTTCCTGCTAATAGCATTATTTTAAATGCTGCGAATGAAGTTGCTGTTGATGCTTTCTTGAATAAGAAAATAGGGTTTCTTGATATTATAAGTGTACTCTATGAAACATTAAACTTAGTTAATTATGGTCGTATTAATTCTCTATCAAGTATTCTTGATTGTGATGCAGTAACTAGAAGGGTAGCAAGTAATATTGTTGATAAATTGCGTTAATATATTAGAATGTTTATTTAATAATATATTGCGAATTGGTTTTGGAGTCTTTTTGTTAATTTGTATAAGTAGTGTTGTTAAGGTTTAATAATATTTAATAAAAAATAGAGAATATTAATTATTAAAAGTTAATTTTCTTTAAATAATGATATATTGTTTTAATTTTATTAAATAATGCATTTACTTAACATAGTGTATTTGGTATAAATACCTTAAAGTAAGAACATGTCTTGTAGGTGTTAAATGTTTAGACGTAATATCTTGAATATATTATTGGTATTAATTTTCTGTTTTGTTATTTCATGTTCAAATAAGAGTAGATATCAGTTTAGCAAGAAATATTCTCCAATTTATAATCCTGATGGTGAAGCTTTTGATAGTAATGTGGAATTTGCTCGTGATTACTCAATTTATAAAGAACATAGAGATGCATTGGTCTCAGGCATTGATAAAAATAGTAAGAATGTTACTACAAAACGCAGGGGAAAACCGAAAGTGCGAGTGGATAATAAAGAATATGAAGCTCCTTTGAAAAAAGGGGATCATGATTTTATGATAGATAGTAATGGCATCAATTTGGTTGACGTAGCAGGTGCTAAATTTGTTGATCCTACAGAAGATGATGACGGTATACATGCTCAAAATGTTAAAGATAAAAATGAAGTTAAACTTCCAGTAGCTAAAACTGAAGATAATAGTAAATTACAAGATGTTAAAGATAAAAATGAAGTTAAACTTCCAGTAGCTAAAACTGAAGATAAGAGTAAGTTACAAGATATTAAAGATAAAAATGAAGTAAAACTTTCAGTAGCTAAAACTGAAGATAAGAGTAAGTTACAAGATGTTAAAGATAAAAATGAAATTAAACTTCCAGTAGCTAAAACTGAAGATAAGAGTAAGTTACAAGATATTAAAGATAAAAATGAAGTAAAACTTTCAGTAGCTAAAACTGAAGATAAGAGTAAGTTACAAGATGTTAAAGATAAAAATGAAATTAAACTTCCAGTAGCTAAAACTGAAGATAAGAGTAAGTTACAAGATATTAAAGATAAAAATGAAGTAAAACTTTCAGTAGCTAAAACTGAAGATAAGAGTAAGTTACAAGATGTTAAAGATAAAAATGAAATTAAACTTCCAGTAGCTGAAACTGAAGATAAGAGTAAGTTACAAAGTGTTAAAGATAAAAATGAAGTTAAACTTCCAGTAGCTAAAACTGAAGATAAGAGTAAGTTACAAAGTGTTAAAGATAAAAATGAAATTAAACTTCCAGTAGCTAAAACTGAAGATAAGAGTAAGTTACAAGATGTTAAAGATAAAAATGAAATTAAACTTCCAGTAGCTAAAACTGAAGATAAGAGTAAGTTACAAGATGTTAAAGATAAAAATGAAGTTAAACTTCCAGTAGCTAAAACTGAAGATAAGAGTAAGTTACAAAATGTTAAAGATAAAAATGAAATTAAACTTCCAGTAGCTAAAACTGAAGATAAGAGTAAGTTACAAGATATTAAAGATAAAAATGAAATTAAACTTCCAGTAGCTAAAACTGAAGATAAGAGTAAGTTACAAGATATTAAAGATAAAAATGAAATTAAACTTCCAGTAGCTAAAACTGAAGATAAGAGTAAGTTACAAGATGTTAAAGATGAAAATGAAGTTAAACTTCCAGTAGCTAAAACTGAAGATAAGAGTAAATTACAAGATGTTAAAGATAAAAATGAAATTAAATTTCCAGTAGCTAAAACTGAAGATAAGAGTAAGTTACAAGATATTAAAGATAAAAATGAAGTTAACCCTCTAATAACTGAGAGTATGGCTGATAATTTGAATGATAATGGTGACAATCAGGCTGATAAAAAAGACAAAGGGTTGCGTTCATTATTGAAATTTTCAAAAGTAGAAAATAATAAAGACAGAAATTCCAATGGTAATTCAGAAAATCATAAAGATAATATTGATAATGATGAAGAACCTGTGCTATCTCAATCAAGACATGACCTAGAGCCTGCTAAGCTAATTTCTGAGGGGAGTGAACAAAAAAATAATTATAAAGCTGTACACTTTTTGTCATTTTTAAAAGAGCAAAATAAAGATCAAAATGATACTACAGAAGAATTACAAAAAGCAGAAAATAAAAATGAT
This sequence comes from Ehrlichia japonica, assembly GCF_000632845.1. NCBI lineage: Bacteria > Pseudomonadati > Pseudomonadota > Alphaproteobacteria > Rickettsiales > Anaplasmataceae > Ehrlichia > Ehrlichia japonica. The sequence continues at coordinate 556,314 of NZ_CP007474.1, forward strand.
CAAGAGAATGCTGAAGTATCTGAGCACAATGGTCAAGTTAATATTGGTAATGACGGTATAATGTCTGAAGAAGAGAAAGATTACGTATTATTACAACGTATTGAAGGGATGAAAGAATATGATGAAGATTACAGTATTACTTATTACTATAATGATTAAGGTATGGCATACTATGAGGAGTAGAGTGTGTAAAATTTGGAGAAATTAGTAGATTTATTGGCTTTAGCTATGTATAATTCTGGTTTTATGTGTAAGATTGTATTGTAGTATGCAGTATGATGTTGTAAGTAGAATTTTAAATGAAGAGGAGTTGTTTGGCTATATCTTAAAGAAAAGTAAAGTAACTTATGAAGTAAAAGTTGGTGATATCATAATTGGTGGTAATAACCCTGTAGTAGTACAATCTATGGCATTAGGTGGATCTGGAGATGTACATAAAGATGCACATGAGGTTTTAGAATTAGCGCAAGCTGGGTCTGAGTTGGTAAGAGTTGCAGTTAATTCAGAACAAGCTATGAAAAATATTCCTTATATGAGGGATGTATTAGTAGATCATGGCTTTAGTGCTAAAATGATAATAGGATGTGGGCAATATGAAATTGCTAGATTAGTAAGGGAATATCCGGAATGTGCAGCTGCTTTAGGAAAAATACGTATTAATCCAGGAAATGTTGGGTTTGGGAATAAGCGAGATAAGAATTTTGAAGATATTATCGAGTTTGCAATAAAGTATGATATCCCTATTAGAATAGGTGTGAATTGGGGAAGTTTAGATAAATATTTAGCTTCAAAATTAATGAATGATAATGCATTACTTAGTAATCCTAAACCAGATTATATAATTTTACAGAAGGCATTAGTAATTTCTGCGATAACAAGTGCTAAACGTGCAGAAGAAATTGGTTTACCTAAAAATAAGATAGTTATATCTTGTAAAACAAGTAAAATACAAGATTTGATTCCTGTTTATACTGTGTTGTCAAATGTATGTGATTATCCATTACATTTAGGGTTAACAGAGGCAGGATCTGGTACAAAAGGAATGGTTAGTAGTGCCGCAGGGATATCTTATCTATTACTAAATGGGATAGGAGATACTATACGTGTTTCGCTGACTCAGCGGCCAGGAGAACCAAGAAGTACTGAAGTTAAGTTGTGTCAAGAAATTTTGCAAAGTATAGGATTAAGGAATTTTACTGCACAAGTGACTTCATGTCCAGGTTGTAATAGAACTAACCCTAAATATTTTCATCAATTATCTAAGGATGTAAATGATTATATTGCAGAGCGTATGCCGGTATGGAGAAGTACTAATCCTGGATCTGAAAATATGGCTGTAGCAGTTATGGGTTGTATAGTGAATGGTCCTGGTGAAAGTAAACATGCAAATTTAGGAATTAGCCTTCCTGGTCATGGTGAAAGACCTGTGGCTGCAGTGTATCAAAATGGAGAAAAGTTATGTACTTTAGAAGGTGATAATATTTTTGAGCAATTTACATCAATAATTGAGAATTATGTTAATGTCTATTATCAATAATAAGGAAGGTAGTTTATATAATGGAATCCACAACTGGTGAAATGTTGTTTTTTAAGCATTTTGAGGAATTGAGATATAGAATATTTTTTTGTGTTATATTTTTTTGTATCATGTTTGGTGTATGTTATTTCTTTTCTGAAAGGATATATAACTTTTTATTAATTCCTCTAATAGATTTAGAAGGTACTAATCCTGAATTTTCTTTAATATACACTGATTTAACAGAAGCTTTTTTTGTATATTTAAAAGTTGCTACTATGGCTGCTTTATTATGTTCTTTTCCTGTCTTTGCATGGCAGTTTTATATGTTTTTAGCTCCAGGGTTATACAAGAAGGAAAAATTAGTGTTGTTACCCTACTTAATATCAACCCCAGTGCTTTTTATTCTTGGAGCTGCAATGGTATACTATTATATATTTCCTTTAGCTTGGAGATTTTTTATTGCATTTGAAAACAGAGATGCTTCAATGGGTGTGCCAATAGAATTTATGCCATCAGTAAGCGAGTATCTAGATTTAGTCTTACACCTAATGTTTGCATTTGGAGTAGCATTTCAAATTCCTATATTTTTAACGTTAATGTCCAGGATTGGCATAGTATCTGCGAAAGGTTTAGTACGAAAGCGAAGAGTTGCAATTGTAGTTATTTTTATTCTTGCTGCTATACTAACACCACCTGATGTATTAAGCCAAATAGGATTAGCAATACCAATGTTGTTATTATATGAAGCATCAATACTAGCTTGTAGGTATATTGAACGTAACAAATAATATTGTGTTACTTGTAAAAATGTTGTTTATATGTCATGGTATTGTGAGCTAATTAATTTGTAGTGGCTTAAGTAATGAGAAAGATTGCTGAAATATTCTTACAAAGGAATAGAGTATCAATATTTCTATTAGTAATTATATTGATATTTGGTTGTTATTCCTATTTTTATATTCCTAAAGAAAAAAATCCTGAAATAAAAAAACCTATTTTGTCTATTCATACTAGTTTACAAGGAATGTCATCTGAAGATGTAGAAAAGTTTTTAGTATATCCTATTGAACGAGAAATTAAGTCTATTAAAGGTGTTAACAGAATTATCTCAATAGCTAAAAGCGGCTATGCAAATGTAATATTGGAATTTAATGTAGGGTTTAACCATAAAGAAGCTTTGGAAAATGTAAGATCGAAAATAGATATAATACGTGCTAAATTGCCTCAAGAGGCAACTTTTCCTATAATAAGTGAAGAAAATTTCAGTTTATTTCCAGTATTAAGTATAGCTTTAATTGGTGATTTGCCTAATAGAACATTATCTAAAATTGCAAATAATTTACAATCTAGATTGGAAAGTTTACCTAATGTAGAAAGTGTAAAAATTATTGGAAATGGTAAAGATGTTGTTGAGATAAATATTTCTCCTGATGTTATTAATAGTTATAACTTACAAGTACAAGATGTAATAATGGCTGTATTAAATAATAATCAATTTGTAAATGCTGGAAATTTGGATTCTATGGTTGGTAAGTATACATTACATTTACCAGGTATTCTAAAAAATATACAAGATATCATGAATATACCAATAAAAACGGATGGATATTCTGTTGTCACTGTAGGCGATATTGCTACTATAAAACCAATTTATCAAAATAACAAAGAATTTGTTCGAGTAAATAATCATCCATGTTTAGTATTAGAGGTATCGAAACAAACAGGTAAAAATATTATTGAAACTATATCTCAAGTAAAAGAACTTATAAATAATTTAGGGGATATATTGCCAAAAAACTTATCAGTTGTTTATCTCCAAGATGAATCAGGAGAGATATCGGATATTTTAAATGAATTACAAAATTCTATTTTGATGTCAGTTTTACTAGTTGTGATCATTATGATGATATTTATGGGAATTAAGACTGCGTTATTAGTTGCTATATCAATACCAGGATCTTTTTTATTTGGTATTATCATTATGTATTTACTAGGATATACATTGAATATAGTGATTTTATTTTCCTTAATTATGGCTGTTGGAATGCTTGTTGATGATGCCATAGTTATTACTGAATATGCAGATAGGAAAATGATTAGTGGGTTAAATAAGGTAGAAGCCTTTAAGCAAGCTGCATATGATATGTTTTGGCCAGTTGCATCGGCTACTTTAACAAAATTAGTGGTGTATATTCCATTGTTATTTTGGCCTGGAACTACTGGTGAATTTATGAAGTATATTCCTATTGCATTAATTACGACTTTAAGTGGTTCGTGGATTATGGCTTTGATTTTTATTCCAGTTTTAGGTGCTATTATTGGAACGCCATCGGTAACTGATAAAAAAAGCGTAGCAAAGATTGTAGCAGTGAGTACTGGTAATTTTATACATTTAGGAAAATTTACTAAAGGTTATAGTAAAATTTTAAGTAGTGTACTTGATTATCCTAAAAAATTTATTTGTGTAATAGTTAGTATTTTACTTGTCTCTACATTGGGATATTTTATAATTGGTCCAGGTATAGAGTTTTTTCCAAGTATTGACTCAGAAAGAATACTTATTACTATAAGAGCAAGTAATAATTTATCTGTTCATGAAAGAAGTGATATATTACAAGAAATTGAGCAAAGAATTTCTGATATATGTGATATAAAATTTATTTATATAAAGGCTGGTTTATTTGATTATTCATTAGATGTAGATAATATTATTGGGAAAATTCAAATAGAATTAAAAAAATGGTCTGTTCGTAGGAAATCTGAAAAAATATTAAGCGAAATAAAAAGTAAGTTACAAGATGTAAAAGGTATCATTGTAAATATTACAGAGGAAAAAATGAAGCCAGTAATTGGCAAGCCAATACGCATTGATATTAGCTCATATGATATAACTAAACTTAATGATATGACTAATAAGGTAATATCTATTATGAATAATTCTTTAGGATTTGAGAATATTACGGATAATAGATCATCCTTAGAAATAGAATGGAAAGTTAGTATTGATAAAAACAAAGCAATAAAATCTGGTGTTGATATTTCTATAATGGGCAAATTTATAAAAATGATAGCTGAAGGAATATTATTAAATAGTTATCATCCAGATAATGTTAATGATGAAGTAGATATTATTATGAGGTTTCCTAAGGAATATCGTAATTTAAATACATTAGGTAATTTATTTGTCAGTACTTCACACGGATATACTGCTGTCAGTGATTTTATTATTCATAAAGCTCAACGTAAGGAGGGTGGAATAAATCATATTAATGGTATGAGAACAGTTAGTGTAGTGGCTGATTTGTCTGAAGGGTATTTGTTGAAGAGAATGATAAATTTTTTGAATCAAAAATTTAAAGATAATTTTGATCCAGAAGTGTCAGTTGAAGTAAAAGGAGAGATAAAGGATCAAGAAGAATCGCAAGGGTTCTTAATAAAAGCATTTTTTATTGTAACAATACTTATTATGCTGATTCTAATTACTGAATTTAATAGTATTTATGATACATTAATTATTATAACAGCTATTTTCTTGTCAACTACTTGTATATTTTTTGGATTTTTCATTACAGGCCATGTTTTTTCTGTAGTTATGGGAGGAGTAGGTGTTATTGTTCTGGCTGGGGTAATAGTAAATAATAATATTTTGCTTCTTGATGCATTTTATATTAATATGAAGACTACATGTAGTAAAAAAGATGCTATAATGAGAGCAGCTTTGTCTAGAGTTAGGCCAATATTATTGACAGTTGTTACTGGGATTATAGGATTAGTTCCTATGATATTGCATATAAGTTGTGATTTTATTAATCGACAAATTATTTATAATTCGCCATCAAGTCAACTTTGGTTCGAGTTATCTTATACCATAGCTACTGGATTATGTTTAGCTACTGCTATTACCTTATTTTTTACTCCCGCGTTGCTTATGATTGGAAAATATGATAAAACTACTAGATAAATTTGCAGTATATATAGTAAGTTTACTGTTGGGAGAAATTACTTGACTTAAATAGTAGTTATAATATAAACTGCTACCGCGGTTTTATCTGAATATATGTCATTTTTTAATAATCAGGTGCACTAAATCTTAGTTTTTTGTACATAGGTTTTTACTAAGGGTTTTTATGGTTAATCTACAAAATTTTGATAACTTAGAATTAATAAGGGTGGCTAAGGATATTGCTGATCAAAAAGGCTTAAATTTAGATGTAATAATCAGGGCTATAGAGGAGGCCATTCAATTAACTAGTCGCAGTAGATATGGAAATTGTAAGATTAAAGTCACAGTAGATAGAAAAACTGGTGTAGTAGCCACTTACAGGCAAGTACTAGTTATTAATGATAATGGTGATATTATTATTCCTGAAAGCAAGGAAAATGAAATAGATTCTTCTGATATAAGCAAATATAAATTAATTACTTTAGCAGAAGCTAAGCAAATTGATAAGAACGTTGAAGTTGGTGATATAATGTTGGAACCTCTTCCTGTTATTGATCTTGATTATAGTTCTGCTAAAATTGCAAAGCAGAAGATTGCTCAAGTTATTATTTCAGAAGAACGTAAAAAGCAATATGAAGATTTTAAAGACCGTATAGGTGATATTGTTTATGGCACTGCTAAACGTATAGAATATAATAATGTTATTGTAGATTTAAATGGTAATGAAGGTTATTTATCAGCTTCAAATTTAATAAAAGGTGAGGTGTTTCGTGTTGGTGATAGAGTAAAAGCTCATATAGAGGATGTGCGAAAAGAAAATTCAGGACCTCAGATATTTCTCTCAAGAATTAGTAAAGGCTTTATGGAGCAATTGTTCAAGCAAGAGATACCAGAAATATATGATGGGATAGTTACAATTAAAGCAATAGCTAGGGATCCAGGTTCAAGGTCAAAGGTTGCAGTTTTTTCTTCTGATAAAAATATTGATCCAGTAGGTGCATGTGTTGGTGCTAGGGGTGTGAGAATTCAAAGTATTATTTCTGAATTACATGGAGAAAAGATTGATGTAATTTTATATTCTCCAGAACTTGCTAAATTTATAGTTAATGCTATAGCTCCTGCAGAGGTTTTAAAAGTCATTATTGATGAAGATAAAGAGAAAGTAGAGTTGATCATTCCTGAAAATCAATTAAGTTTAGCAATTGGTAGGTATGGACAGAATATTAGATTGGCATCTGAATTAGTTGGGTGGAAAATAGATGTAATAGGAGATGAGACTGAATCTAGTAGAAAAGCAAAAGAATTAAGTGCAGGTTCAAAAATATTTGTTGAGGGATTAGATGTTGAGGAGATAATAGGACAATTGTTATTTACTGAAGGGTTTGTTAGTATTGAAGATATAGATCAAGCATCTATTAATGATATTTCTGCGATAGATGGGTTTAATGAAGAAATTGCAGAAGAGTTAAAGAATAGAGCAGCTGATTATTTAATGCGTAAAGATGCTGAGATGAAGCAGATTTTAGATAGTTTGTCTGTTGATAAAGATGTTACTATGCTACCATTTTTAAGACCAAGTGACATTATAGCGTTATCTAAAAATGGTATTAAAAGTCTTGAAGATGTTGCTGGGTTATGTACAGATGAATTTTTCGATATTATTCCTGATATTACATTGACTAAAGATCAAGTAGACTCTGTTATATTAGAGTCTCGTAAAAAAATAGGATGGTTATAACTTTTGTTTTGGGTAGTTGTCTATGAATGAGTCTAAAGGTGTTGTAGGTGGTGGGTTGATGTCAGGTAAAACTGAACGTACAACACTCAAACTTAGTGATAAGTTAAAACTATCTTCGAATATACAACAGGGTACAAAATTTGCCTTAAAGAAGTCTGTAACTACTGTAGAAGTTCGTAAAAGTAAAAAGAGAAAAGATATTGATAATCTTGAACAAGCTTCCGTAATATTGCAAAATGGTAATGCTTATCAAGGTAGTGAACATAATAATTCATTAACTATACAAGAACAAATTTCTCGTATGAATGCTTTGCAAAATGCTAGTGTCTATGAGAAAAAAGAGGATACAATTGATGATAAAATTCTTAAGAAAGAAGAAGTTATTGGTGTTGAAGTAACAGAGTCAGTATGTACTGAAGGAGATGGCAGTAATGCTGTTACTGTTGAGGAAGAAGCTGCTGAAAAAGTTGAAAAAGAAGACATAGAACAAGTACTTGAAGAAAGTAATAATAATGCTGATTCAATGTCTTTAAATATTGTTGAAGGTAAGCAGGAACAAGTTGAAGATAGTAATATAAGTGATTTATTACAGTCTAAGGGTATTGAAGAGAAAAAGCTTAAGAAATTTGAGAAAGAACATGAAGAAAAGAAAGGAAATCCTAAGAAAGTAGTTTCTAATAGCATGTATAGTAAGCATGTAAAATTAGTAATAGAAGAAGAATTAGAGGATAATAATAAACATATCATTCAAGTGCATAAAAGTAAGAAAAATCGTTCAGTTAACTCTACAAAGAATAAGATTACCCGCAAAGTTCTAATACAAAAAAGAATTACTTTACAAGAATTAGCGAGTAATATGTCTGAAAGAATAAAAGATGTGCAGAATATGTTGTTTCAAATGGGAAAGCGTGATGTTAAGCCAACAGATTTTTTAGATTCAGATCAAGCTTCTATAATTGTGGAAGCTTTTGGCCATACTTTTAAGTTGGTAAATGATGGTAAATTAGAAGAAGATTTATATTCTGATGGTAATGATGAAAAATTGCTTCCTAGAGCACCTGTTGTAACTGTTATGGGACATGTAGATCATGGAAAGACTTCATTGCTTGATGCTATACGTAAATCAAATGTTGCGGATGGAGAATTTAAAGGCATTACACAACATATAGGTGCATATCAGATAATGCTTGATGGTGACAAAAGAATTACTTTTATTGATACACCAGGTCATGAAGCATTTACTGCCATGAGAGCATGTGGTACTAATGTTACTGATATAGTAGTATTAGTTGTTGCAGCTGATGATGGTATTATGCCTCAGACTATTGAATCAATTAATCATGTAAAGGCAGCTAATGTAGCAATGATAGTTGCAGTTAATAAAATTGATAAGCACGATGCTAATATCGATAAAATTACTAATAGTTTACTTAATTATGGGGTAATAGCAGAAAGTTTAGGAGGGGATGTTATTGTTGTTCCTGTGTCTGCTAAAGAAAAGATAAATTTAGATCAATTAAAGTCGAGTATATTATTAATAGCAGAGCTATTAGAATTAAAAGCTGTTTATAATACTAGGGCATCTGGGGTAGTTATAGAGTCAAAGATTGATAAAAATTGTGGAGTAATAGCAACTTTAATAGTACAGAAAGGAACTTTGAAAGCTGGTGATATTATTGTTGTTGGTCATAATTCATATGGTAAAGTACGTAATATGTTTAATAGTGATGGAAGAAGTGAAAAGGTTGCTATTCCGTCAATGCCGGTGAAGGTTTTAGGATTAAATAATGTACCTAATTCTGGAGCTAGTTTTATTGTTGTAGATTCTGAAAAGCAGGCACGTGAATTAATTAATTATAGGCAAGAATTATTTAATGCAGAATTAGAAGCAAATGCTAAGCCAAAAATGGATGCTAATAGTATATTAATTGGCAATAAAATTGATGAATTAAATGTGATTTTGAAATGTGATGTTATGGGGTCTGTTGAGGCAATATGCTACTCAGTTAGTAAAATAGGTCATGAAGATATAAAGTTGAATGTTTTATATAAAGGTGTAGGGAATATTACGAAATCGGATGTTTTATTAGCCGAGACATCAAATTCTATAATTTTAGCTTTTAATGTAAAAGCGGATACGCAAGTAAAAGAATTGGCAAAGCAAAAGTGTATTGAAATAAGGCATTATTCAGTTATATATGACATAATTGATGATGTAAAAAAAATATTAAGTAGTATGTTAAAGCCATTACAGCAAGAAGTACAAGTTGGTACTTTATCTATAAGGAAAGCATTTTCTTCTGGAAGTGCAGGAAGTGTACTTGGATGTTACGTAACAAATGGATTAGTTAAGAAAGGTGCGTCAGTTAAATTGCTCCGTAATGGTAATGTTATTCATGAAGGAAAAATTAAGGTCTTACGTCGTTTTAAAGATGATGTGAAAGAAGTTACTGCTGGATTTGAGTGCGGTATCTTGTTGGACTATACAAAAGAAGTATATCCAGAAAGTGATATAATTCATGTATTAGAAATAGTAGAAGAAATTAGAGTTATTAAATGATTTATAAATCTGAGAATTTTAGAAATTTAAAAGTTGCTTCAGTGTTGAATAGAGCCGTATCTAAAGTATTGATGCAAGATATTTACTTAGTTAGTAGTCATTTAGTAACTGTATCTAAAGTGGAAGTAAGTAATGATATAAGAAATGCTACTGTTTTTATTGTAGTTCCTCAAAATTGTTCAAACAAAGAGGATATTATACAAAAATTGAATGATTCATCTTATTTTATTAGAAAAGAGATATTTTCTTATGTAGACCTTAGATATATACCTAGGTTGTATTTTAAATTAGATCATTGTTTTGATAATTTAGTTAGAATAAATCAAATACTAGAATCCCAGTAAGTGTCATTATTATTATAATTATTCCCCGGTAATTATAGGAAAAGCAAACATAAAATAGGGGTAGTTGTGTGATATCTTAATATGTATTCCATCTAATACTAAGATTACACCTAATAGTAATACAAATATGACAGCTATAGTTTTTATATTACTATGTGTAGTGATTGCTTTTATAATGTAATTTGAAAAGAAAATTGTAAATATGATAGAAATAACAAAGACTATTTGAATAATAAAAATATTATGTGTAATGCCTATAGCAGTTAGTATTGAGTCTATAGAAAATATTAAATCTACTATTATTATTTGTAATATTACGAGATAGAAATTTGATTTTAAATTATTGATTTTGTCATTTTTATTGAAAATATCATGCCGTATTTCAGATAAACTCTGATAAATTAAAAATGCTCCTCCAAATATCATAAATAAATTATTTGGGGAGAGGTTAAGTTGTAATAATGAAATAATGGGGTTATTTAGTGCTAGTATGGCTGATGCTCCATATAGTATAACAATACGCATTATCAGTGCCAGTGATAATCCTATATATTTTGCCTTATTACGTAATGCAGGTGATATTTTTGTAACAGCAAGTGAAATAAAAATTATATTATCTACTCCTAAAATTACCTCTAGTATTAACAATGTTAGAAATTGAATAATATAATTTTCCATATCTGATATTCTTCTAGAATGGTTAGTTATATTATTTAATGCATATAATATTAAAAATCTATTGAATATTATTGATTCTACAGTGCTTGTATTTTTATTTTCAACTTATTTTTAATTCTTAGGTGATAGAGTTTTTTTAATTATGAACTGGGGATATTAGTGTTATCAAAAAATCTAGAAGCTAGTTTACATAAAGCACTATCAATTGCATTTGATTTTCATCATGAATATGCTACTTTAGAGCATCTTTTATTAGCTTTAACTGATGACATAGATGCAAGACGTGTTTTTTATGCTTTTCGTGTATCAATTGATAAACTGAAGATTACAATTATAAATTTTCTAAGGTATGAAATACCGACTTTAATTGATAAAGGTATTTCAGAAGTTAAGCCTACTGCTATTTTTGAACGATTAATACATAGAGCCATTATACATGCTCATACTTCTGGTAAAAATGAAGTAACAGGTGCAAATATTCTTGCTGAGATTTTATCAGAAAAGGATTCTTATAGTGCATGTTTTTTACATGAACAAAACATAAAATACTTGGATGTTCTAAATTATACTTCTAATAATAATTTATATGCTGGAGAATTCAACGTAGATCAAGAGTTTGTAAAATATAGCGATTATGGTAAATCAGCAAGTAATGTAAATAAAGATATATTAAAAGACAATGAAACTTTGGATAGTTATTGTGTAAATTTAAATGAAGCGGCAAAAAAAGGGAAAATAGATTATGTAATAGGAAGGTCATATGAATTAGATAGAACAATGGAAGTTCTATTAAGGAGGAGAAAAAATAATCCATTATATGTTGGTGATCCAGGTGTTGGTAAGACTGCAATTGTAGAAGGATTAGCATTAAAAATTATAGAAGGTGATGTGCCAGAACAATTAAAGAGAATGGTAATATATTCTTTAGATATAGGTGCATTATTAGCTGGAACACGCTATCGTGGAGATTTTGAGGAAAGAATAAAATCTGTAATTAAGGCAATAGAAGCAAAGGAAAATGCAATATTATTTATTGATGAAATTCATACAATTGTTGGAGCTGGATCTACTAGTGGTGGGTCACTTGATGCAAGTAATTTGCTGAAACCTGCTTTAGCTAGAGGAACATTGAGATGTATAGGTGCTACTACCTATAAGGAATATAATAATAATTTTGAAAAGGATAGAGCATTAGCTAGAAGGTATCAAAAAATTAATGTTGAAGAGTCCTCAGTTAGTGAAACATTAAGGATATTAGATGGAATAAAGTCTTATTATGAATCACATCACCAAGTTAGATATACTAATCAAGCAATTAAATATGCTGCAGAGTTATCAGATAGATATATTTCAGGAAAGATGCTTCCAGATAAAGCTGTAGATGTTATAGATGAGGCTGGAGTATATTGTAAGTTACATAATACTGGCAATAGAATTATTACTGGAAGTGATATTGAACATATAATTTCTAGAATTACTGAGATACCATGTAGTAATTTATCGTTTAATGACTTAGATAGAATAAAAAATTTAGAAAAAAATCTTAAAAAAAATATATTTGGTCAAGATTTTGCAATTTCTCATCTTGTAGATTCAATTAAGATTGCTAAAGCAGGACTTAGAAATTATAACAAACCTTTAGCAAGTTATTTATTTTCTGGGCCAACTGGGGTAGGTAAAACTGAATTGGCAAAACAATTAGCAAACCATATGGGTATGAAATTGATAAGATTTGATATGTCTGAATATATGGAATCTCATGCCGTTTCTAAAATTATAGGATCTCCTCCAGGATATGTAGGATATGATCAAGGAGGATTATTGACTGATTCTATTTCAAGACATCAGTATAGTGTATTGTTACTTGATGAAATAGAAAAGGCTCACAGTGATATATACAATATATTACTACAAATAATGGATTATGGATGTGTTACTGATACTTATGGAAAAAAGGTGAATTTTCATAATGTAGTGATTATATTAACAACTAATGCTGGTGCTTTTGAATTAAATAGAAATTCTATGGGTTTTGTTAGAAATAGAAATTTTAACCATGGGGATAACGAAAAAGCAATTGAAAAGATCTTTAGTCCAGAATTTCGTAATAGATTAGATGCTGTAATTTCATTTTCATCTTTGAATCAAGAGGTCATGTTGCTTGTAGTAAAGAAATTTATCTTTCAGCTTAAAGAACAGTTAGCAAAGAAAAATGTTCATATAGATGTAGCTGATGATGTGTTAATGTATTTTGCACGATCTGGTTATAGTGATGCTTATGGTGTAAGAAATATAGAGAATATTATTTCTAAAAAAGTTAGAAAATATCTAGCAGAGGAAATATTGTTTGGCAGATTATTTAATGGTGGAAATGTAAAGATTAAACTTGATATTAATACTAATAAATTGGTGTATGATTTTTGTTGTGCGGAAACATAATTTTATATATCAATAACATTAATTAAATATCAAATAGATATATAAAACGGTGTATATTTTATATACGCTATTTTTCTAAAGATTATTATGTGGTCAGTTGTATTAGATATACAAATATTTAACTGCTAAAAATCTATCATAATAGCTTTGATAGAGCTATTAATAATTATTTTACTTAATGTGTGAATGGAAATATTAGTAACTATATTGGTTAATTTATATTTTAAATAATAAATATATTATTTTTTAATTTATTAGAAACAGTAAACTTATGATATTAAAAATTTAATATTTATTCTTGATTAGTAAAATAATAGATGTTAGTATTCAGTTAATTTATTTAAAAACAACCCAAAGATGTTAAACTTTAATAAGAGATTATCTAAATATAACTTAACTATAAGTTATATTGCGTTTTTTATGTTACTGATGCTTTTAGTGGCATATTTAGCTATGGTATTTTTCAAGAAAGATACTGCTATTGGTAACTTGGTAACAGGGCTTCTAGCTTCATTTTTAGTAACTGTTATTTTAGCTTTTGGCTGTAAACGTTTATGTGATAACTATCAATCTAGAGTTAAATTATTAAGAGATTTATTTAGAAAAGAGCATGAGGAAAAAGTAGAATTACCTCAGGTTGAGTTAAATGAAGATTTTGAACAATCTATAAAACAATTATTAAAATTAAAGAAGTCAGCGCTTGAAGATCTTTCTATTGACTGTACTGTAGGAACACAACAAAATCAGTCAATTTTAGAAGAATATGATAGGGAGATAAAGCATTTGGAAACTATGCAAAAGAGGCAAATAGAGATATTGCAACAATCAAATAGTTTAGTAGATCAATTCAATATGCAGAATTGGAAATATGGTGAAGATGTCAAATATGCACAGGATAGTTTTATAAAACATATTAAATATGAAAGATATTCACATAATCGTTTTTGTTCTTACTTAAGTGAGTTTAAAGTTGATTCTAGTTTGATTTCTAATCAATTTGAGCCTAATTTAAGCTCTGCAATGATTTATATTAATTGTGTACCATCTATAACATATATTTTTAAATCAGCAAGTGCTTTATTGAGTGCAATTGGAAGTTTACAAACAGATCATCAAGTGTCATTTGTTCAATATTGTCAAAGGGTATATGATTTTGATTGTCAGGTAGTTTTAAAGACTGAAATATCTTTATTTAATAAATCGAAATCTGATTTATGTACGTATGTCGGTATTAACTATTGGATAAACAAATCAGTTTTACGTTATATATACTATGATGGATGTATTAATAGTCTAAAAAAAGCCAAACATTCGTTAGGGAGGTTTTTAGATGCAGAATATTCAAGTATGGTTACTTTTTATAGAAGAATGGGTATGGGAAGTACTATTGATCAATTTAAAAACTCAATAAGCATGCAACCACCAAGAAGTGAGATTGATAGGATAACGCTATGTGGTAATTCAGTTATGCAAGAGATAGTAGAAGAATTAGATTCATTAAACACAGTTGAAGTGACAGCCATTGATAATATGCAATCTGAATTACCTCAAGCATCATTGATAAGTAGAAAGGTTATTAATTTAATTCGAGCAAAAGAAGAATTAGAAAATTTGATTCAAAAAAAGCAGAAACTGAGTTCAGAAGATGGTCCTTACGCAGAAATAGATCAAATTGTGTCTTATCTTAGATCAAAATTTAGTGAAGTTAAGGATCATATTTTAGTGCATTTACCAGCTAATATGTCTCAAAAAGTTATTCAAGTGCAAGCGTCATTAGACTTGCATTTCAGAGGTAGGTCTTTCAGTTTAGAATTTGAAGGAAAATCTTTATCAGATATAAAGCAGCAAATTCTATGTTTATGTGAACGGTTATTTCAGGAAGAGGAAGATCAAATAAAATCATTAAAATCATTACAATATATGCAAGATATAGTTAAAAAATTTATGTTTGACCTGGATGATCCTACAGGAAATGTTCTATTATATTCGTTATATGATAATTTAAAATGTTATGTTGATTTATTAGAAAGTGCACAAACAGCGTTTTCTGAGCAAGAAAGAATACTGGAAAAAGATAATAATATTGTGCATGCAGATTTGCTAAGTAAAGGGTTGCCGGGTTTGCAAAAGGTGTATGACATTCTGTATACAAGATATCGGTTTTTAGAGCAAAATCACAATAAGATTGAAGAAGCTCAATTAAAATTACTTGATATATATAAAATAAACTCATGTTGGGGTAATCTAGAAAAAAGTATACAACACAGTTATATATTATATGAGCAACTAGGAGCATTAGGCTCCAAATACACATATATTGACTCTTTATTGAATAGATTACAAAAATTAAGTGAGGCAACTTTTCTAATAAAGGATGGATCATCTTATTTAGATTTATTAGATATTCCAGAAGGTGAGAGAAATGGTTTTCTAGATGAATTAAGTCGACAAGAAGACTCAGTAAAACTTTTGGAATTGTTATCTACAAAAAAAATAGATTTTAGCATACTTAATAGCAGAATGACAGATCAACTCATGATAAAACAGCAATCTCTTAATGAATGTTTGAGTGTCTTTAAAGATAAAAGAAATGAAATATTAATGGATTCAAATGTTGTAAGATTTCTATCTGAAGGAATAAAAATTGATTTTGTTGATAGGTTAGAAGGATTAAAAAAGGAATTAATATTCCTGAATGATCAGAATGAGCAGTTAATGTTTAGTGAGCACATAAAGGAAATTAATTCTGTTATCAGTTCAATAGAGGTGGTATCAGAATTATTGTCTGATGATGACAAAATTCCAGAACAAAAAGTAAGAAAACTAATAAATAGTTTATGCTGCTTGCAAGAAGATTTTTCAGTGAATAATCAATTATTAAATTTGTTAAATTTAAAAAAGGAAATTCAAGAAGAAAGAAAATCACGTCTTCCTGTAACAAACGAATTGCAAGTAGTGTTTCTAAAAAGTGATAAAATAGAATCTGAATTACTTAGACTAAAAAATGAGATTGATGAAATAATAGATCAGGTTAATGAGCTGTTGATAATAGAAGAAGATACAAATGTAATGAATCAAATAAAGGAGTTTGTTGGAGTACTATCTGGCTTATTATATGATGCTAGCCATAAGGAAAATATATCAGAACTTTTATGTTATATAGAGAAGAAGGAGTTTAATGATTTATTATCTAAGTTAGAAAATCATATGGATTTTTCAGATGATGAAAAGCATTATGTTGAACGTATAGTTAGTGGTTTAAAGAATATTTCTAAATTATCAAATGAATTGCAAGCAAAACAGATTGAAAGATCCGAATTAGATAGTACATCACTTACACTGGCTAGAAAATTAATGAGTATTGGATATCAGTTGAGTGTTAAAGAGAAATTGAGTGTACTTGATGATTTATCTAATTTTTTTAATGTACTAGAATGCTTGCGGACAAAATTTGTTAAGTTATATAAAGAAACTGTATATATGATACGAGGAGTTATAGATACTAAAAAATGTAATGAGACTTCATTTATAGAATTAATAAATGAAACACTGAAGTCTTTAGATGATAATTCTAATTTATCAATAACAGCCGATAGTTTTATATCTGAAGAACTTGAGAATTTTGGTAAATTAAGAGAATTACAAGGTTATGTTTTAGAATTGGAAAAAGAGGATAATAATACTGAAGAAATAATTAATGAATTATTAGACCGTTTATCAGATGGTTTAACTGAGAAAGAAATAAGACTGTGTAAAAATTTAAAGAATATTGCATCATTAGATGATATGAATGAAACTTTTTCCCAATTGAAAACATGTATTTGTAAAACTAAAGATAAAGAACTCAGTCAATATCAAGATAAACTGAATAAGTTTGTAGATGATATTATCGTAACATACACTGACACTGTGGATAATCCGTATCTTTTGCATGAAGATAAAGGGTTTACAGCGGATGAATGTAGAAAAATGACAACATTATATTCAAAAATAAAAAGTAGTCTTGAAGATTTACAAAGCATATTACGACAAGACAATATAATAATGATACCTGATGCTGAGCAAAAAATTCAAGAAATATATGAAAGTTTGAAAGATATCTTTTTAGAAAATTGTGATTTATCTAATATGCTATCAGATGTATTATCACGAAGTAAAAACTGTGAAGAAAAATTAGGATTGAATACATATGTCACTCATTTCTTATCATTTATTAACTTATTAAATTATCATATAATTGAAAAGAAATTTTATGTGGAAGGGCATATGATTGCAAACTTAAACGATCAAATACATCAGCAAGAAATGCTGGTTTTAGAATCAAGAGCAGCAGTTAATGAAGAAGTAAGTAGAAGTGTGCAAAGGTTACTAGATCAATCAATATATTATCCTCGAGATTTAATTAATGTGAGATTGATAAAGAGAAAGCTTATAGATAATGGAATTATATGTGATGATCTGATGAAGATTTTAGAAGATGATGTAAGAGCAAAAGTAGCCTGTTCAAGTAATGTAATGGTAGCATTAATGCATAGAGAAGACATGAATAGGTTAGAAGACCAGACAGGTATCTATAAAGAACAACAAATGTCACATGCTCGTAGATTACAATTATATAAAGTGATTAAAAAATTTATGGATAATTCTATAGATGGAAGTAATGTTCAATATCTAAGAGAAATTGATGATAGTATACAGCAGCCCAGTGCTATCCTATGTTCTTCTGAAAATAGATCCCAACATGAAATGGCTACTGTTAGTATATAATAACGAATGTATGTTGAGATTAAAGTTTATTTTATAGAATAATTTTCTATTCTGATACAGTGTGCTAGAATTGATTTTATAAGTTGTATTAGAATTTTGTATTCAACTTACTTTTTATTATACTGTAGGTTTCTTGATATCATTTTTTAATGATGACTCTTGGTTCACCTAAAGGTTTTCCATTATATACTTGTATTCATTGTTGATAAGATATTATGGTATAAATTATGTATTGCATTAATACTATCTCTTTCATGATAATTAGCACTTTTTAAAAAGGTGATTAAAGGAAGAGTAATACTGGAGCAAATTATAAATCTATTCATATATTTTCTTATTAGTAAATTCCTTATGCAAACATAATAAACCAAAGTGTTATATATATTTTTATATAAGATATAACAGGATATTATTTATAATAAAAACATTGTAGCCATTCCTAAAAAAATTAGAAAAGACAAGGTATCACTTGTAGCACATATGATAATAGAGGAAGATATAGCTGGATCAATTTTAAAAAGATTCAATATCATTGGTATGGCTGTACCTAAAAATGTTGCTATCGAAAAGGTAATTATCATTGAAGTTCCTGCTAGTATTTGAATGTTGATATGTTGGCCTCTTAACATGAGTGCTATAGAAGATACAATTGCTAATATTAAACCATTAACAAGTCCTACAAATAATTCTTTAAAAAGTAATCTCTGAGCATTTCTATTAGTAAGTTGTTTAGTAGATAAAGCCCTGATTGTGACGGTTAAAGCTTGTAGTCCTGCATTACCACTCATAGATGCAATGATTGGCATTATTACTGATAATGCTATAAAATGTTGCAAAGTATTGCTAAATATTCCTATAATCATTGAACTAATCGTAGCTGTAAGTAGATTTATGATTAGCCATGGCAATCTTTTAACAACGGTTTTTAAAAGAGGAGAGTTAATATCATTATTAGATACCATCCCTAAATGTAAAACATCTTTTTCAGCTTCTTGATGTATTACATTTAATATATCGTGTACTATTATCGATCCTATGATTCTGCCGTCTTTATTTATGACTGGAGCTGATAGTAAAGAATATTTTCTAAAAATTTCTGCGACTTCTTCTTGTGTAGTGTGCGATTTTATAATTTTTATATCAGTTTTCATAAGGTTTCTTACGATCTGAGTACTGTTTGAGCAGATTATATTGTCTAACCTTAAATATCCTATAGGATTTAACTTAGGATCTACAATAAAAATTTCATAAAATTCTTTATTTAATTTGTTATTTTGCTTTAAAAAAGTTAATAACTGACTTATGGTCCAGTACTCTGGGGCAATAATGATATCTTTATGCATTAATCTACCAGCACTTTCTTCCGGATATGATAATAATTCGTTAACGTGAATTTTATTACTTTCTGGTAATACATTTAAAATATTTATCTGACTTTCTTTATCAAGATCTTCAATAATTGTGACTATATCTTCTGTACTTAGTTGAGATATTAAAGATGCTACTTTTTTTATTCCTAAAATTTTAATTATTTCTTGGCGTAGATCTGGAACAAGGTGAATAAGAATATCTTTAACTAGATTACCATTTATATTATTTAAAAATTCTTTACGATGTTGATATGTTGAAGTTAATAAGAAATATGCAAGTTGTACATTATCTGACTTATTAATTATTTCTTCTATTATTGGGTAATTTTGTGTTTCTAGTGCTTCAGTTAAAGAGTTACTAGTTTTTTCATCTAATATATAGTGTAAAGTATGGCTACTTTCCTGTGTATACATAGTAATATAGTCCTTAAGATTATTGACGAATAATACAAAAAATTATCAACAACAAGTATATAGGTTATATGAATAAATTTTAAATACATTTTTAATGTTAATAATAAATATTTAGTTTTCAAGGTAATATTCCTTCAATCTAATCGTTGACTAAAAATTAAAATTTATATATGGTATTTAATATTTTTAGCCCCTATGGCGGAATGGTAGACGCGGTAGACTCAAAATCTACTGTTCGAAAGAATGTGCTGGTTCAAGTCCGGCTAGGGGTACTTAAAAATAAATTGTTAGTTGTTGCAAGTTTTTTTTATTTTATTACAATACTGGTGAGTTTTTAATAATAGTTTAAAAAGGGGGGATTTCCCTTGCTGGTTTTTTATTGTAAGGTATAAGATGTCAAGTTTAGCTAGTAAAGCAAAAGGTAATGTTAAGAATAGCAAAAGTAAGAATAGTATGAAAGATACACAAGTTATTGATGCATTGAGTGAAAATGTTGGGTTGGTAGTTCGTGTTATGACGGCAGTTGTAGATGTAAAATTTGCTAATGGTAAAATACCAAAAATACTTAATGCATTAAAAAGTAAGGAGGTTTATAACGGAAAAAAATTAATTCTTGAAGTATCTCAACATATTAGTGATAGTATTGTAAGGTGTATAGCACTTGATGGAACTGATGGTTTATCTAGAAATGATAAATTTATTGATACTGGTGCTCCTATATCAGTTCCTGTAGGTCGTGGGACATTAGGTCGAGTTTTTGATGTATTAGGTAATACAATAGATGAGTGTGGTCCATTAGAAGAATCAAGTTATATTATTAAACCGATATACTCAGAAAGTCCTAAGCTTACTGATCAAAAAATTGCAACTGAAGTATTGGTAACTGGAATTAAAGTAATAGACTTACTTGCTCCATATCTTAAAGGTGGAAAAGTTGGTTTATTTGGTGGTGCTGGGGTAGGTAAAACTGTATTGATTATGGAATTAATACATAACATTGCAAAGGCACATAAAGGAGTATCAGTTTTTGCTGGAGTTGGGGAGCGTACACGTGAAGGCAATGATCTTTATCATGAGATGATAGAATCTGGGGTGATAAACTTAACGGAAAAAGATCAGTCGCAGGCAGTTTTAGTATATGGCCAAATGAATGAGCCTCCTGGAGCCAGATTAAGAGTTGCATTATCAGCTTTGACTATGGCTGAATATTTTAGAGATGCTGAAGGCCAGGATGTTCTATTTTTTGTAGATAATATTTTTAGGTTTACTCAATCTGGATCAGAAATTTCAGCATTATTAGGTAGAATACCGTCTGCTGTTGGTTATCAACCAACGTTAGCAGCTGAAATGGGTGCAATGCAGGAAAGAATTACTTCTACTAATAATGGATCTATTACTTCTGTACAAGCAATATATGTACCAGCGGATGATTTGACAGATCCTGCTCCTGCTGCTTCTTTTGCTCATCTTGATTCAACAACTGTTTTGTCAAGACAAATATCTGAATTAGGGATATATCCAGCTGTTGATCCTTTAGACTCAGCTTCTCAAGCATTATCTGTTGATGTTGTAGGTCAAGAACACTATGAAGTTGCTAAGGAGGTACAACGTATATTACAGACGTATAAATCGTTGCAGGATATCATTGCAATTCTTGGTATGGATGAGCTTTCTGAGGAAGATAAGCTTATAGTTGCAAGAGCAAGAAAGATTCAAAAATTTTTGTCACAGCCTTTTCATGTTGCAGAAGTATTTACGGGTGCTCCTGGTAAGTTTGTGTCTATTGAAGATACTATCTCAAGTTTTAAGGGATTAGTGGAAGGTAAATATGATCATCTACCTGAAGCTGCATTTTATATGGTTGGTAGTATAGACGATGTTATAAAAAAAGCGGAATTGCTTCAAAAAGAAGGTAAAGTTTAATGAAGTATCTCTCTGTTGAATTTATTACCCCAGATGCTTTTTTAGATATATCTAATGTTCTATCTATTACGTCATATGTTGTAGATGGAGAATTTGTAATATTGCCTGGACATGAAAAATTTATTATAGAATTGTGTTCTGGTCTTGTTAAGTTAAAGATTGATACAGGTGTTAGTATATTTTATGTATTAAATCCTATATTAAGGGTGGATCCATATAATTGTAAAATTATAGCAAATCAGTTCATTAATGCTTGTGATGTTAATACTGTTATGCTTAAAGGGTATAAGGAAGATATAGAAAAAATATTAAATTCTATAAGTGATAAAATGTTACTTAAAATGGCAGAAAGGCATTTAACTTTTATAAACAAAATAATAAATTAGATCTTATGAAAATATTTCTTGATACTGTAGATATAGATTTTTTAAAAGAATTTAGCATTACTGGTTTAATAGATGGTATTACAACTAATCCATTATTATTATCAAAATCAAATTTAGAGTGTCATGATTTGATTTTAAAGATCTGTTCATTAATCACAGGCCCGGTTAGTATTGAGGTCATATCTACATCCTATAAAGATATGATTAAAGAAGGTTTAGAAATATCTAAAATTGCTGATAACATTGTAGTAAAACTGCCTTTAACTTATGATGGGTTAATTGCGTGTAAAATTTTATCTTATGAATATAATATAAAAGTTAATATAACTCTTTGCTTTTCTGCATCTCAAGCAATTTTAGCAGCAAAGGCTGGAGCTTATTTTATATCTCCTTTTGTGGGAAGAATAGATGATATTGGACAATCGGGAATGCAGCTAATTGAAGCTATACATAACATTTATACTAACTATAATGCGTTTAATACTAAAATTCTTGTAGCATCTATACGTAGTGTTACACACGTTATACAGGCTGCAGAAATAGGTGCTGATATAGTTACAGTTCCTCCATCTATTTTTAAGCAAATGTTTATACATCCTCTTACTGATAAAGGTCTTGAGGATTTTTTACAAAGTTGGAACACGTCTGGGAAAAAAATATTTTCTTCTTAGGGAAAAAGTTTAAAATGTAAAATTTTTGATATCTTTTTGTAGGTATTATATTAAAAAGGTATGTAACATTTGTAGGTAGCTGTACATCGGCTTTTTTATAGCATTGTAGAAAATTATAATTATTCATGTTTATAATAAAATATCATGATTTTGATGGTTTATGTTTACTAGATTTATGATATACTGCTTTATATATAAACATGAGAAAATAGCATGTCCCTTTCTAATCTTAGTTCAAAAGATAAAGATAATGTAGTTATTGAAAATTTAAAACGTTATATAGAAAGAATTGAAAAACTGGAATCTGAAAAAGAAGAGATAAGTCAATATATTAGGAAAATATATAATGAAGCAAATAGTAATGGATTCAACGCTAAAGTAATGAGACAAATAGTAAAATTGAGAAAGATGAGCAATGATGATAGAGAAGAACATGAGATGCTCTTAATGACTTATAAAAGAGCACTTGGAATATTAATTGAAATTGATGAGTAAGTTTATTTTTCTACAAAGGAAGAGATTGTTTTTATTATTTCTGTTTTATGAAGAATTTAAAGACAACATTACTATACATGGGATTTATATAAAAGAAGGCATGAAAATATCATACATCTTCTAGTATTTTTTTTGAAGTTTTAATACCTAAATGTTTTAGATTTTCAGTACGTGATAAAATATTACCATGTCCTTCTGATAATTTTTTCATTGCATCACTATATACACTACTTAAAACATTCATTTGTTTTCCAAGTTTTTGCATATCAGACATAAATCCTACAATCTTATCATATAATGCGCCACCTTGACGTGCTATTTCCATAGTATTACGATTCTGGCGCTCTAATCTCCAAACAGATTCAACTGTCCTTAAAGTAGCAAATAACGTTGATGGACATACTATGACTATTTTTTTATTCCATGCATAGTTATGCAGCATAATATCTTCCTGCATTGCAAGGGTATATGCACCTTCTATAGGAATAAACATCAATACAAAATCTGGTGTTTTTAATTTTTCTATGTTTTGATATTTTTTATTTGATAGTACATTAACATGTACCCTTATAGATGTTATAAATTGTTTAAGAAGGGTATTTCTTGATTCCTCTGATTTTGTTGAAAAATATTTTTCATAGTGAATTAAAGAGACTTTTGAATCAACAATTAAATGTTTGTTTTCTGGTAAATTAATAATGGCATCGGGTTGTTGTTTCTTACCTTCACTATCTTGCAAATCCATACCAGTACCATGTAGAATATAATCTTGGTTTTTCCTTAAACCAGAACTCTCTAATATTTTTTCTAGTATCATTTCTCCCCAGTTGCCTTGAATTTTGACATTTCCTTTCAAAACATCAGCTAAGTTCTCAGCTTGTAAAGTGATTTTTTCATTTGCAAGTATAATCCTCTGAATTTCTTGTTTTAATAAGAATTGTTCTTTATTATGTACATTAAATGAATCATCAACTTTCTTTTTAAATAAATTAATATGCTCTTGTAACGGATTTAATATTCTACTTAAATTTTCTAGAGATATTTTATTGAATTTATCTGTTTTTTCATCAAAAATACGATTTGCTAAATTTTCAAAACATAGTTTATATTTCTCATCAATTGTTGTAAATTCATTTTTATATAAGTCAAGCGTATTGTGTAAAGTCTTTTTTTCGAATTCTAACTCTGTAATCTTATTTTGCATATTTTGCAATTTACTAGAAAATTCATCGTTTTTACTTTTTAAGTGATTATTTTCATATTCTAATCTCTTTACTTGGTTTTCTAAGCCATTTTTAAGCATACTAAGGATTTGATAATCAGGCTTTGATATTCTACATTTCAATGCAATAAAATAACTAATTAAAGCTATTAATAACCCTTCCAAAACGCATATAAGAATTATTATCATAGTTTTTTTATGTTCATGGTTTTTATATAAATACAATAAAAAGAATAATTATTCTATGATTTATGCTTGTGGGTGAAACTTTATTATGAAAAATTTACTAAAATTTTTACTTTTTTTATAAAAATATTAATATATAATACCTGCATTATTAATTAACAATGGTATAACATGATATTTCATATAAATGGTGTAAATGTTGATAAATCTCAGCTTTTAAATAGAGTGACCACATACATAGATTATGTATGGTTCTATAAATCTGTATGTATGGGCATTGTTACAATAGATAATAAGTTAATTTTTTTACGAGATGAACCAGTTCCTTTTCATTATAAACAACAGGTTATACCACGTTATATATTTTTCATGAAAGGTGAAGAAGAAAATATTAAAGTATGGAAGTGTATATTAGTAAAAGAATCTAAAGTAGTAGATTTTTTAACTCAGACTTCAATTATTGTTAATGCAGAAAAAACCGGTAATCCTATAGGAATAATTCTTCATATAGATGATATACAAGATTATGGTGAAATAATATGTTCTGGTCAGGGTAAAATGACTTTATCTAAGCTAAAAAAAGATCTTAAAGATATATGTAAAGATAGTGATGATCCTCAGCTTAATAGTATAACTTTTCCACTGACTTCTTGGAGAAAGTTAATACAAAATATTGTGGAAGTCATTCCTATGCAAGGAGGAGCTTATAGTAGGATTAACAATTAGAAAAGTCTATTATTTGAATTTTTGATAGCTATTATTTTAGGAATCTGTTAATTTTTAGTAGTATGTCTTTTGTTAAATAACTTCAATTATCTACTATAGGGGTGTCGGTATTGTCGTCTAAAGCATATTTTTAATCAATACATTTGCTATATATATTACTGACTAGTCAAAATGACTTACTTAGTTTTTAATTTTTAAGTAAATACAAATATTATTTTCATGAGATTTGTGCAGTGCTGTGATTGTGAATCTTGTATATTAAGATCATTTTGATGCAAGTAACTTACTAAAAAAATATGCTTTTATCACAGGGTAAGATTTTTTTCTATATTAGTAATAATTTTAGTATTATGTAATGCTTATATAAACAGACTCGTAAAAACCCCATACATAATTTGATAGGTTTATAATAAAGTTTGAGTCAACACTTTACAATGCATTAAAGTATGTATGGGATTTACTATTTTATGATACTTAAATATCATAAGCAGAATATTTTTGTATATTGTTTATATTTTTTAGTATTCAAAAATTAAATTACATAATAATTATTATGGAAAATAATAATGTTATACTAGAAATTATGTTATTTTTATTCTTAATCTAATTTTTTATAATCATGTACAATAAATTCTAATGGCATAATGCCTGATGCAGCCATTTTAATACTAGATAGAGAAAAAGTGACTAATACTCTGTGAGACTGCAAATGTGATGCTATTCCATTTATCGCAACTTGTGTTTTAAAAGTAACAATAGCATTATTTAAAGAAGTAAAATCTTTTGATAAAACTTTAACATTATGTATTATTGTTTTAATGGATATTCTTTTATGCTGTGAATTATCAGTATAATGCTTAGAAGCTATCATATCCTTAAATCTTAAGTATATTTTCCTTGAAGAATTATTTTTTATAAAATTAAATTGATTATCTAAATCATTATGCAAGTATGATTCATATTTTTTAACATATTGTGCAACAAGATATTGTGATAGTATTGTCTCCTCGCTATCTTCATTATTAGTGCTTAGCTTTTTTATCACAGAAAATTCATCAGTGTAATGATCGGTATATTTGATAAAGAAAAACTCTGTTTTTAATGGAAAATATGAAAATATATTAAGTACCAGTATTAATAACATAGAAGATATAACAAGTGATATTACAATCAACCAAGCTCTTTCAGTTACACATAATAAATAACGACTACAGTACCAATTGAATGCATCTTGAAAATATTTATTGCTTCCAATATATCTATCATTATTACTCTGGTTCTGATTCATAAAACTCTACATAAAATATACAAATATAATATATATAAACATTACTATGAAAGTAGTGATACTATCAAATTTGCTTAATTACTATAAAAATGTTTATAAAATTTATAGTAACGGTGTACAGTTAAAATATATATAATGCCCTATTCCAAATATTATAATAGATTTGTGTAATTTTAATTTTTTCTACCTAATTAAATAGAAAATTTTATAAAAAAACATCTATTATCAAATACTAATGTGTATTAGCATATGTGCATTGTATTTTATTTTTGTATTTTATGATTCATAAATTTGGTTTTAAAATTTTGATTCCTATCATTTTTGCTATAATTTCATATTATATGGATCAATCGTGGATAATTGAATCTGCTAAAGTATTTGGAGATATTTTTATTAATTTACTTAAGCTAATTAGCTTACCAGTAGTATTTTTTTCTATTGCATCAACAATTTCTGGATTAGCAAATTTGATAGAAATAAAAATTTTAATAAAGAAAACCATATTTTATACCATATCTACTACAATTATTGCAGCTACTATAGCTCTTATTACATATTTATTAATTGATCCATCAAAAAAAGAGCTTATACATAATATGTTAAGTACTAATGAGCTTAATGCTCCAGATTATTTGTCATATTTGATCTCTATATTGCCTTATAATTTTATTAAAGTATTTTTAGATAATAATGTAATTGGATGTGTTATACTTGCATTTCTTATAGGAGGAGCACTGCTATTATTACCTGATAAAAACAAGCGCAAATTGCTTCATAAAATTTTTGATGCTCTCTTTGATACATTTTTAGAAATAGCAAAACTTATTCTAAAGCTAATGCCTATAGCATTATGGTCATTTATTACTATATTATTATATAATCTAAAAGAAGGATATAATATATCAAGTATTTTAAAGTATTTACTGTGTATTATGATAGCAAATTTTATACAAGCATTCATAGTATTGCCGTTATTGCTAAAATTAAAAAAGATTTCTGTAATAAAAACATTTCGTGGTGTTTTTCCAGCTTTAACTATAGCTTTTTTTTCAAAATCTTCTACAGCTACTTTACCGACTACTATTCGCTGTACGCAAGATCACTTAAATATTCCAAAAAAAATATCGTCTTTTATATTACCAGTTTGTACAACTATTAATATGAATGCATGCGCTGCTTTCATACTAATTACAGTATTTTTTGTATCGGAAATGAATGAATATACATTTTCTATTGGTGAAATGTTTTTATGGGTATTTTTAGCTACTGGGGCAGCTATTGGCAATGCTGGAGTTCCAATGGGCTGTTACTTTATGGCTATGAGTTATCTCATATCGATGAAAGTACCTTTAAGTATTATGGGAGTTATATTACCTATATATACAATAATAGATATGTTTGAAACTGCAATTAACGTATGGTCAGATGTATGTATTACTCAAATAGTATATAAAGAAAATATGCTCCTTACTAAAGAAGATAAAGAATTAATAAATAATGATGATAAATGAAATAGATGAATCTTCTAAGAATTTTGTAAAGCACATTTAAGTAATATTTGTTTTGATTTATTTTACAATTAAGGATGACTGAAGTGTTGATACCTACCTCATCACACTTATAAATATGATTATATTTTTTTTGCTGCTAAAAATAAGTAATTAGATTTGCTAATCCAGAAATTGTTGATGTAATAGAAAAAACGTTACTAATAAGCTAGTTAAAACTTGGAGTAAAAATATTTTTTAATAACTTTTAAAATACAAGAAATAATAGAGGCATTTTTACTCTGGTTTTGATTGCTACAAATAATAACTCCTGATTTTGTAGTAGTCTCGGATATCATTTCACAAACACCTAATATGTCATAAGAAAGTAACGTGAAAGAAATATCTAGAACTTTGCATTTTCATCAAATTAATATTTTTAAAATAGCTTACTGGAACACGACAGATTCTGATGATATAATATTTATATAAGGAGAGTTATGCTGCTGTGACTACTTAAAAAAGCTAAATAAAGCAGATTAGAACTGCGGAATACGACGAGATCGTCTTTTTTTGCTCAGAACTACCTCGTAATATATTTATCATATCTACAAATTTTATTACTCAGATTAATTTTTGAAGATATTTTCAAATGTTTATTCTGACATCCTTAAGTATAAAATTTAGAGTTTTTAACAATAATAACCAGTTCTTGTTAAAATTAGTTATATCATATGAACTATATTTGATTTGTATATTAATTAGTATTGTTTGATTATAAAGGTGCTAGTTATTAATGGTGTTTTTTTCATTTTTTATGTAATAATTAATTTGAGGTATTTTGGTACTCCTCATTGAAATGGTAATATGAAATTATAATATATCTTTAAAGGTATTATACAGTTTCTTGTATGAAATAAACTTCTTGAAGTAGTGGTAAGCGTTATTTTATATATTCTTAAAAAATGAATAGCACTTATTACATCTACTTTTACGTTTTAGGCTTTTTGGTGAATAAGATTAAATTACTGTATATTCTATTGAAATTACAATGATTATCGAAGGCTTACCATAATCGAAATATCAGTGGAAGAAGCGATAGTTAAGAAACAAGGAAAATTGTTTATCTGATAATTTATAAAATAACTATAATTTTTATCATAACCTTTCTTGTAAACTTGGAATTGCATTATTTTTCAAGATCCTGTCCACTATAGTTATTTTATAACTTCTTGATTATCCATATATTTCCTCAAAACATATGGTATTGTTATAGAACCATCTCTGTTTTGATAATTTTCTAAAATTGCAATAATGGTTCTTCCTACTGCTAAAGCTGAGCCGTTTAATGTATGTACAAATTTACTAATCTTAATATTATTACTTATAGTCGTATATTTGGTATTCATTCTACGTGCTTGAAAAGCTTTACAATTTGAGCAACTAGAAATTTCCCTATATTGATTCTGACTTGGTATCCACACTTCAATATCATACGTTACACTTGCTGAAAAACCCATATCTCCAGTACACAACATCATTACTCTATATGGCAGTTCCAATCGTTTTAAAATTTCTTCAGCAACTTGTGTCATCCGTTCCAATTCTAATGCTGATTGTTCTTCAGTTGTGATACTAACTAATTCTACTTTGTTAAATTGATGTTGTCGCATCATGCCCCTTGTATCTCTACCAGCACTTCCTGCTTCTGACCTAAAACATGGAGAACAAGCAGTAAATCTGATAGGTAAATCACATGCATTAATATTCATATTTGATACTAAATTAGTAAGTACTACTTCACTAGTTGGTATAAGTCGAAAATTTTCTGTTGTTTTAAAAGAATCGTTAGCAAATTTTGGCAATTGTCCTACTCCATACATAGCGGATTCATGTACTAATATTGGATGAGATATTTCTGAATAACCGAATTCCTTGGTGTGAATATCTAACATAAAATTAGTTAAAGCACGATCTAGCTGTGCAAGCTGGTGTTTAAGTATTACAAACCTTGATCCAGAAAGTCTTGCAGCTTGTTTAAAATCCATTAGATTTAAATTTTCTCCTAACTCATAATGAGTCTTTATTGAAAAATCAAAATTTGTTTTGTTTCCATATCTTCTAAGCTCAACGTTACTACTTTCATCTTTTCCAATAGGTACTCTATCATCTGGTATGTTTGGTAATACATTAAGAAGATCAATTAATTGAGAATCTTCTCTTATCATATTGTTAATATTGTTTATTTTCTTTGTTATATCTTTTGACAATTCTATTTGTGTATTACACTGGATATTATCTCTTTTTAGTTTTTCAATTTCTTGAGTAACTTGATTACGTTCTTTTTGTAAAGAATATAATTGAGTTAATAAATGTTTTTTTTTTGTATCCAGTTCTATAATTTTTTGAGCAACTTTTTCAAAATTTCGAGCTTGCATTGCATTGTCAAATAATTCTGGATTCTGTTTTATAAAATCTACATCATGCATAAAGTTCAATAAATTACTATAATATTCTATATCTTATACGTGGTTATATTAAAAAAACACAAAAAATTTCTATGTTAAAGGTAAGTCCCGTCTATACTGAGGCATTGTCTTTTATCATTATACATTCTTTTTCTAATAGATAAAATCTGTGGCAAATTGTTATATTCAACAGAATCAAAAAGCTTGTTATCAATTGAGTGATTAAGTAGGTCTATAATTTCAAATGGACCATACTTCCAGTTATATGCTAGTTTTATGGCTTTATCAATTACTGATATATTAGAAGATAATTTTGGAATTAAAGATGAAACATATATTAAAGTATTAGACCATATATAGCACATAAATTGCCCATATTTATTTTGAACATCAAATAAGTTTTGAATACTTCTAAATTCGTAATTAATAATACATGGTTTCCTATATAAACCAGTATGTAAATCTATAACCTGATTACTGTTGCCATAATGTGATTCATAAAGACGATAGAATCCACCACCAATTTTGCTCATAGAGCCAATATATCCATCAGAAATCATTTGTAATATTACTGTAGGTATAGCATCATATAACTTACATAAATAATCGTCATTTGGTAGATGTTTTACTAAGTATTTTATTCTAGATATAAAATTATCTAATCCTATTTCATCTAATAAATTGAAAGCTCCATGTGGTATTCCCATGTATTGATTACTTATAATAAAATCTGCTTCTTCTACATTGATACTGAATTTATAAGCTCCTATTAACGAAATTATTAACCAAAATGAAAATATTCTGTCCAATATAAGTCCTGGGATATTATTACATATAATTAAATTAGGAAAACGACTGCTTAATACTTCAATGCCTTTATCTTTAAGACTATTATGGTAAGCACATTCTATCAATTTGATTTTATTAGTATAATAAAAAAAGGATACTACTGTAAATTTGCAGGATATATTACATGGTATTTTACTCACAACATCTAAGAAAAAATTTGAGGTGGCTGATATAATAATATTATTACTAAGGTAAGGTAATATTTTATTATATACATTATATATTAAATTGTAATTTTCTTCTGATTTTTCAGAATCAATATTAATCACCCACTTTACATCTTTAAGACATGATAAATTATCATTTAAACTTACATTTTTTACTTGATTTTGAAAATTATTACCATTGCTATCTAAGTTTATTAAAATAACTGAAATATTACACTTTGCCATGTAGGTAATAAGAGCACTGTTATCGATTTTCTTAAAATTTACAACTGCTACCTTTTGCATCTGAATTAAAGCCCTTCTTTTTTAGTCATAAATCTCAATAAATATCTATCAAGAATTTAGCAAAATAATTGATAAAGTAAAGATATATAACTAATTATACGCCAAATTCATCTTCAATTTTTTTGACGATATCCTCCGGAGGATTTTCTCCCCAGCCAGAATATAATATTTGTCCATATAAAGCAACATCTATAGAACCTGATCTACTTTTAGCAAGAAACATTTCTCTTTTGTGCTTATCTACCAATACATAATGCCAAGCAGATCTTCCATTATCTTTTCCTCGTACAAGAAATAGACAATCTAACCTACTTTTTTTAGTAGATTCTGCGAAATTTTTGTTATTTAACTTGCTTTTTCTTAACACATTCTTTGACTCAGAAAAAGGAACTTCTTTCTCTCTCTTATCTTGTACTGCAGTGGAAAATTTTGCCGATTTATTAGGTAAAGCATTAGGATTTTTATACTTTTCGGTAAAACCTCCACTTTGACTTTTCCTATTAGCAGCAAACTGCTTAGTAAATTTTGAATCTTTACTTATCTCATCACCCATTTGCTTGCACCTAACTTAATAAAATTATGTATTGTAAAAATAAGTAGTTCTTTATTATGTACTACACTTTTAGTATATTTATATATTACTTAACGATTAATTTAATTATGCATACACAACATGAATAATATATTAATTATTACTGGACCTACAGCATCAGGTAAGTCTAAGATATCTATGAAAATAGCGCAAGATAATAATGGAGTTATTGTAAACTGTGATTCAAAGCAGATATATCGAGAGATTCCTATAATTACAGATCAGCCAAACTTGAATGATAATTCTGTAAAACATAAGTTATACGGGTACATATCAGTAACACAGCAATATTCTGTAGGGTTATGGATAGAAGATTTAAAAAAAGAAATATCATCTATCATGCAAGAAAAAAAACTGCCAATTATAACTGGAGGCAGTGGAATGTATATCAATAGTATAATATATGGGTTGTCGAAAATTCCTAAGATAGAAGATAGTATAAGATATAAAACAAAAAAGCTGTTTGAAGCTCTAGGAAATAAAGAGTTTTATGCATTATTGATAGATAGAGATCCTATGGCAAAATGTTTACATCAAAATAATTTACATCAATTATTAAGAGCATATGAAGTAATAGAGCAGACAGGAACTTCCATATTTGTATGGAAAAAGAATACATCTTGTGAGCCTATATTTAAAAATTTTAAACTTTGTGTCCTTATGCCACCACGAGATGAGGTATATAAAAAAATAAACAAACGCTTTATTGATATGATAAATGTATCTGTAATAGAAGAAGTAGAAAATTTATTATCATTGAATGTACCTGCGCATTTTCCTGCAATGAAAGCGCATGGTGTTCCAGAAATAATCCAGTATTTACAAAATAAGATCAGTATTGATCAAGCAATAGAAATAGCACAAAAAAATACTAGGCATTATGCTAAACGTCAATACACGTGGTTTAAGCATCAGTTCCGAAATGCATCATTTTATGAATCTCAAGGTCAGTTGTTAGAATCTATACAAAATGGTTATATTTAAGGTATAGTTTGTTCAATAGAGTGCATATTTAATTAAAAAAATATTTTCGCTGGTAAAATTTAAAAGCTATGTGAAAGTGATATATTATAATATGTGTTATTTAGTCTATCACATTAATCTTTGGGTTTAATATATTATCACTCTTTAGAAGATTAATACGTTTAAATTATATCAAATTGTAACGATTTATATAGCTTTGCTTCCTACATCTGATGTGCTACAAGAATTTCAGTCTAATGTTGTCTTCTTTTATAGGAAGAATAGATGATGAACAGTTATTAATGTAATTAGAAATATGTAAATATGAAGTTAATAAAATATCACAATTTATAAAATCAAACTATTATGTTATAAGTTAGAAGTTATGAATTTTATATATAATGATACAACAGATAATGCATTGGTGGTAATAAAAACTAAACTTACTTTTTATTAATATTCACTCTTTTGAGAGTATTCTTTAGTGTAAGCTAAAAAATATAGAAAATTAGTTGACTGCTTAATATGAAGTGACAGTGCTATAGGAATACAAATGATGTACATAAACATATAAGAATTTAATATTAATGGATTGTTGAATACTTCTATAGGAGAAGATGAAAAATTTTGAAGAAATGAAATTTCTTTTTATAATTATTGAGTAACCATATGGCAGAAATTTACTTCCATTTTACTACAGGAGGCATAGACATCATGATTGCATCAGGGTTGCCGTTTGTTAATAAACCAAATCTTGTACCTCGATCATAAATCAAATTAAACTCCACATATCTTCCACGTTTAAATAATTGATATTCGCGTTCTTCTGCAGTCCATAATTTATTTAAATTTCTTTTTATGATGATTGGGTAGATATCTAATAAAAATTTACCTACTGCTTGAGTATATTCAAAATCAGCTTCCCAGTTTCCTGAATTTATATCATCATAAAATATACCACCTATACCACGTGGTTCTTTTCTATGATGTAAAAAAAAATAATCGTCACATTGTTGTTTGAATTTTTTATAATATTGTTTGTTATACTGATCACACATTTTACGTAAATTATCATGAAAAAACTCCTGATCTTCTTTATTTTCATATATAGGAGTCAAATCTACTCCACCTCCAAACCAACTTTTGTCTGACATATAAATAAATCTAGTATTCATATGTATAGCTGGTATTAATGGAGAACACATATGTGCAACAACAGAAATTCCACTTGCCCAAAATTTTTTATTTTCTCCTACAGGAATATTTAATGGTTCAGAAGGATTTATAACATTAAATAATTCATGAGTTTTTTCCATATTCCCGTATACTTCTGAAACATTTATTCCAGCTTTTTCAAAGACTTTACCATGTATTACTATAGAATGTCCGCCTCCCCCTCCAGGTCTTTTCCAGTCTTTATGATCTATTTGCGGGATAGAAGATGAGAACTGTTCTTCTATTGATATAAACTTAGATAGGAGCTGATTTTGTAATGTTTTAAACCAAGCAACTGCCTTTTTTTTCTTTTCTTCCATAAAAAAAAATACCAAACTTATAATATAGTAGACTGTTATTCCAAGGAACAAAAAATAATAGTATATTGAAAACAACTGATTAAATTTCATCTAATATTTGAATTTTATGTCCTAATGGACTCCGTAATACGACAACCATTTACAATGTAATCACTAATTACCTCAATGTCAAAATTTTGTCATAAAGCTACAGATATTTTATCATTGCTTAACTTGAAATAGTTATTATTTTACTATACCCACTAAATTTAAATCAAGTATAATTTTTACGTTTCATAAATGTCTATAATATTGAAAAACTCTGTACTCAATATAATATACCCATAAACACTTAATACCCTATAGTAGTGAATGTACCAACACATTTAGTTTTTTAAAAACTTAGTTTTGTACCTATTAACCCAACATAACCAGATTTACTAGTGCTAAGTAGATCAATATCAAAGAAAACAATATCAGCATAGACGGTCATTTTATTAGCTAATAGTTTCTCTATGCCTAATGCACATGCAGATAGCGAGTGCGTTTCAGAATTATTTGTTACGGAAGAATTATTTATAACATCCTTAGCTCCGTAAAAGTAACTAAAACTGATATCGAACTTATCATTCTCAACTTTTATTCCCAAATCATAAAACCTACTATCAATTATTTTATAAGTGTTGGTTGTACTAGTACCGTTACTTATTAAAATCTCTTTTTTGCCGGAATTACCAAGATTAGCGTATGATCCTACAAAAATGATATTCTTATACTTAAATGAAAAACCGACACCATAAGATAGTAAATCATTATACTTATCTCCTGAAGGTAATGTATTAGCATGTTCAATAACTCCAGATATGGAATAATCTACCTTAGAAAATAATTGATTTTGATACTTAACTCCCATACTAACAATATTGTCATATATATGGTAAAGTTTTGCATTATTACCATTGGTATCATTAATATTTTTAGGTTTATCTTTGGGAATATAGCTCAAACCAAACTCTACCCCTTTAATTTGTGGAGAATAATAGCTAATAACTGGAATAGAAGACCCATGACAAGCAACATACAAATTTGGTACGCATAAAACTGTATTTTCTGTATTGCAACTATAAGAAGAATATTGTAACCAACTTCCAGTAACACCACCTGAAGCTACTGATATATTTGAAGATGAAAGCTTCATTCTTTGGGAAACAGGACCTGTTCGTCCTATTTTTAAACTTCCAGCATTACGAGATTTAAGAAAAATATATGCTTCCCTCGTATTGCTATTGATATCTAATATAGAATTCTTTGTATTACCAGGATTATCTATAGTATTGTCTACAAGGTTTGCGCTTAATTTTATAAAAGGCCCAACAGAAAAATAATCATTAATATGATATGAGTACTCTAAAGTAGGAACTGCAGTAAATGAGACTTTTAAAAAATCATCACTATTAAAACCGTATT
Source organism: Ehrlichia japonica (assembly GCF_000632845.1). Lineage (NCBI taxonomy): Bacteria > Pseudomonadati > Pseudomonadota > Alphaproteobacteria > Rickettsiales > Anaplasmataceae > Ehrlichia > Ehrlichia japonica. The sequence goes on from NZ_CP007474.1 coordinate 592,775, forward strand.
GTAGATTCAACTTACCACTTAGTGCAAAATCATCAGCTATCGCTTGATTTATAAATAATATTAGAGAAGATACAACAGATATATACAGCTTTTTTTTACACACTAAATTTACCTCACATAACAGGTATCAATAAACGTATTAAGTGCAGAGTAACATCTATAATTGAAGGAATCAAGACTTTTGATAAAAAATTATACTTTATGCTTTATATATATGGTTTCTGTACATGTTATACTCAGCTGCAATATTAGAATCAATATATATACTCTTATTTTATATTAATATTTCATCCTTTTAGATTATGCATCTCTGTACTTAGTACCATAGTACCAGTTCCATGTACAGTAAATAATTCTAATAATAATACGTGTGGTACTCTGCCATCTATTATGTGAGCTGAACCATAACCTTCTTTCACTACCTTGATACAAGTTTGTAATTTAGGAATCATACCTGCATTTACAATACCTTTCTCAATTAAATTTTCTGCATCACTTACCGATATTTCAGATAATAAATTACCATTAATATCAGTAACTCCAGGTACATTTGTTAAAATAATTAATTTAGCAGCAGCAAGAGCATTTGCAAGTGCACCAGCTACTAAATCAGCATTAACATTATATGTAAGATCATTTTCACCACTACATACGGGAGCTATTACTGGAATAAAATCTGATTCTTCCATAAAAAATAATAAGTCTGTATTAACCTCATGAGGTTCTCCAACAAAACCCATATCTAGTATTTTTTCTACGTTATTTGACTGATTTTCTCTATAAGTGTAGCAGATTTTTTTTGCCTCTATTAAATTAGCATCTTTACCACATAAACCAATAGCATTACCTCCAGCTTTGTTTATTAGTTGTGTAATATCTTTATTTACTAAACCACATAACACCATTTCTACGATTTCTAAAGTTTCAATATCAGTAACTCTTAGTCCATTAACAAATGTACTTTTCTTGTTTATCTTTTCTAAAAACTCATTGATCTTGTTTCCTCCTCCATGAACAACTATTGGATTGATGCCAAGTTGTTTTAATAATACAATATCATGAGCAAAACTTTCTGCTAATTTTCTATCTTTCATAGCAGATCCACCATATTTAATGACAAATGTTTCACCAGAAAACTGTTGTATATACGGTAAAGACTCTGATAAAACTTTAGCTGTATTAAACCAGTCAGCGTTTCCTCCAAATTGCTCAATGTTTGGTACAACGTCTTCTTTATTACTTTTTAATACATTGTGCAATTTCATAAATCAACTCCTCTATTCCTTGTTTACACTGGCTACTAGCACTGATGACTGGATACATAATAAAATCCAAATTAAGATTTTTAATATAATTTATATTAACATCAAGTATTTTTTTTGGTATTTTATCAATTTTTGTTAATACTAATTGATAAGATATTTGATGTAACTCAAGCCAGTTGATAAAATCTAAATCTATCTCTTTAAAACCAACTTTAGCATCTATAAGTAATATAACTTTTAACAAATTTTTACTATTTAATAAATAATATTCCATCAGACAGAGATAATTGTTAATAGTAGTTTTATTTGCCTTAGAATATCCGTAACCTGGTAAATCAACTAATATCATAAAATCTTTATTAATTAGATAAAAATTAATTTGTTTTGTGCATCCTGGCTTAGAAGATATTCTAGCATTTCTTTTATTATTTGTTATTGCATTAATTAAGCTAGATTTACCTACATTTGACCTACCAGCAATTGCAACCTCTGGTATTGAAAAGTTAGGTAATGACTTTATGTGAGTAGCTCCTATTATAAATTCACACTTTGACATTATGGCTTTTAGCTTCATTTAGTTAGGTAGTTAATTATAAAAATATTAAAAAACTATTCTTCAATAGTATCACATATAGAAATTTAAAGAAAAAAATTTTGCATATTAATATTACAAATGATATTATCTACTAAAAGATGGATGTTTTGAAAAAATTATTAATTGAACGGTGACAAAGCTATGAGCTTTGATAGTAGTTTAGAAGAATTGTCTCAAAAGTTTTACAAATTAAAAAGTATGTTGGAAGATCCGAGTCAATTAAGTGTAGATTCTTTTGTTACAGCTTCAAAAGAATATTCAGAATTATCACCTATAATGTCAGTAATAGATCAATATAACATTCTACAAAAAGATATACTAGATTTAGAAGAACTTATAAATAATCCAGAAACTGATCATGAATTAAAAAATTTAGCTAAAGAAGAATTCTATGAACGGCAGAAACAATTACCTAAAGTTAAGCATAAATTAAAACTATCTTTACTTCCAAAAGATAAGGATGATGCACGTAATGCTATTTTAGAAATTAGAGCAGGTACAGGAGGAGAAGAAGCTGCCTTATTTGTTACTGATTTATATAGAATGTATACGAAATATGCTGAACAGAAAAATTGGAAATTTGAACAAATTAACTCATCTTCAACCGGTATAGGTGGACATAAGGAAGTATCATTGTGTATAAGTGGGTCTAATGTTTTTGCAAGATTGAAATTTGAATCTGGAGTGCATAGAGTACAAAGAGTACCAGAAACTGAATCTTCTGGAAGACTTCATACTTCAGCTGCTACAGTGGCAGTTTTACCAGAAATTGAGGAAGTAGATTTAAAAATAGATGAGAAAGATTTAAGGATAGATGTGTATCGGTCAAGTGGTCCAGGAGGACAATCTGTAAATACTACTGATAGTGCTGTACGTATTACACATATACCAAGTGGCATTGTTGTTATACAGCAAGATGAAAAATCTCAGCATAAGAATAAAAGCAAAGCTCTTAAAGTATTAAGAGCAAGACTCTATAATCTTGAAAAACAAAAAAGAGATGCAGAAATTTCACAAATGAGAAAGAGTCAAATAGGGTCAGGAGACCGTTCTGAACGTATAAGGACTTATAATTTTCCTCAATCTAGAATTACAGACCATAGGATAAATCTTACATTGTATAGGTTAGATGATATAATGAAAGAGGGAAATTTAGATGAGTTTATTGAGGCATTAATAGCTGAAGATGAAGCGAATAAGTTAAGGAATTTAAATATTTAATTAGAACTTTTTTTAAATAATACCATGTATAGTAATTATGTAGTAATGATATAAGATTTTCACAAGGTATACACAATACTGAAATGTGGATATCATCAAATATAGAGAAATCCCTAATTTTAAAATTATAAGATTTATCAAACATATAGAATGAATATTAAATATATTACTATAATTAATAACATTAAAATTAGTAATTTGTGCATACATTAAATGGTTCTACTCTATCAATATGGAAACTTTTTGCGATCTTAAATAATTAAGTAGTAGTTGATCTTACTGAATGCTCTAAAAATATATATAATCAAGAATTTATAAACTACATTATAATAATGTGGTGATGTAAATCTAATTTATTGAATTTATGCTTAATTAGGTAGTTATTTTTGTTATTCATAAAATTCTTCTTTTTTGGCCAACTTTTTAATTAATGAGTAATTTTTGAGATTACTTGTTATTTCTGCTAAGTCTGCTTATCCTGGTTAAAATCATAACATATACAACTGTGCCATTATAGTGCTACTTAATATAGCTCTTTAAGATTCTTATCCTAGTAATAATTAATATTATAAAGAGATGTTTCTAACGTTATAATTAATGTATGATTTTAATATGCAAGAATACTATTACGTAAATCTTATTGTAAGTTAATATATTATTAGCATCCATTTTTGGTTTAGCAATTGCTTCTAATTCTGTATAAAATAATTCTGCCTTATAATTAATTAGTACCTGCTTTTCAGAATCTACAGCAATAAAACTAGCTCCAGAATTAGGTACATTATTTAATCCTAAAACTTTCACCGGCATTGACGGAATAGCAACCTTTTCACTACTTTCATCACTATTTAAACATATTACATACTTTACAATAATATATTTCAAAATCCCTTTCTGTTCTACTAAAGTTGCTACTACTCTCCCACAATTTTTATCAACCTTTGATTCTATGAGTACTTCAGATGCCCTAGTATGATAAACAGCCTTTATTTTATCATGGACATGCAAATATCAAAAAGTACCCTAATAGATTGAAAAATGCTGTACTGAAAAATAGCAAAGACATATCAATATCATTTAATAGTGTTTATCATAATTATTAATCTTGGTAATAAAGTAATGCATAATTACTCAAAATTATCATTCTTGTACAATTTCATTTAAGCAATTGAAGGTCTGGTGATAAAAAACTATATAGTTATAACAAAAAGTATATAGAATAATGTGTATTAGATTTTTTAAAAAAGAAAAATTAAACTGAAATTTACATTACAAAAAAGTTATTAGATGTGAAAATTATTATTTTACCTTATAAAGGCAAATTATCATGCTTACGCATAATTTTATATATTTTCTTTTTTTCCAAAAATTGCAAAGATTTAAATAAATGTTCTCTTGTACGTGATGGCACAATAATATCGTCAATGTACCCTCTAGAAGCTGCTACATAGGGATTGACTATTTTAGTACGATATTCATCAATAATATGTTGTATTTTATCTTTATCTTTTTCATTTCTAAATATTATTTCAACTGCTCCTTCAGCACCCATAACTGCAATTTCAGCATCTTGCCAAGCATAATTAATATCACCACATAAATGCTTAGAATTCATTACTATATATGCTCCTCCATAAGCTTTACGTACTATCACACTAATTTTTGGTACAGTAGCTTCTGCATATGCGTATAATAATTTGGCCCCATGTGTTATAATGCCAGCATGTTCTTGATTTACGCCTGGCATGAACCCTGGAACATCAATAAAAGTGATAATAGGAATATTAAAAGCATCACAAAAACGTATAAATCTTGCTCCTTTTCTTGAGGCATCAATATCTAAACATCCAGCTAAATACAATGGTTGATTTGCTATTAATCCTACATTATACCCACCTATTTTGCCAAATCCTATAATGATATTACGTGCAAAATCTGGTTTTATTTCATAAAATAGTCTTTCATCACACACTTTTTCTAATAATTCATACATATTATATGGAGTAGAATTATTTTTAGGTATTAATGTATTCAAAGATAAATCTTCTGTATTTACAATATCTGCAATTGATTGAGATTTTAATGACTCCATATTGTTAGATGGAATAAAATTCATAAATTTACGAACTTGTAATAATGCTTCAATTTCATTGTGGAATACCAGATCTGCGATACCAGTTTTACTAGCATGCACTTTTGCTCCACCAAGATCTTCCTGAGTAACTTCTTCATATGTAACTTTTTTTATTACATCTGGTCCTGTTACAAACATGTAAGAAGTATTACGCACCATAAAAATAAAATCAGTTAACGCAGGAGAATAAACTGCTCCACCTGCGCAAGGCCCCATAATTAAAGATATTTGTGGGACTACACCAGATAGGTTAGCATTACGTTGAAAAATTTCTCCATAGCCAGATAATGAATCTACACCTTCTTGTATTCTTGCTCCTCCTGAATCATTAATGCCAATTATGGGAATTCCTAATGTAGCAGCTTTATCCATAACATTGCATATTTTCTTAGCATTTGATTCGCTAAGCGATCCTCCAAAGACAGTAAAATCTTGAGAATAAATACACACTTTTCTGCCATTGATAGTTCCATATCCTACAACTACTCCATCTCCGGGTATTTTAGATTTATCCATAGAAAAATTTACGGACCTATGTTCTACAAATGCTCCATATTCTTCAAAAGAATTATCGTCTAGTAAAACAGTTAACCTTTCTCTTGCTGTTAATTTACCTTTAAGATGTTGCTTTTCTATCCTAGATAAACCACCACCGTTATATGATTTTAACTTCCTATTGTTTAAATCTTGTAACCCTATAAAATTCATAACATCCAAAAAGAAATAAAAATATTAGAATACTCTTATCACATTTCACGATTTATATCAAACATGTAAGTTTTGTACTTTTTGTAACTAAGATTTTACAAATAGAACATGATCTAAGATATTGGTTAAAGTAATTTCATACTCCCTAATCCTGTAACGCTTACACTAGATAATTCCCCAACACAGTATACAGTATCAAACATTTTACTATCTTCATTAAAGAAACCCAAATGTGTATGAACTTTTTCTTTATTAACTTCAGGTATAAAACTCACATTAGTCTTCAAATTATAAAATAATTCCCTGATACTACGGCCTTCAACTAACCCTCCATCAAGACAATTCTCTGAATTCACATAAAATACTGGAGTACTTTCGATACGTGTTAAAAAAGAGCTAAATTCATTTTTAGCCAGTGACATAGCTAAAAATACTTCGTTGGAGTGTTGATCAATACCTTGAAGTATCACAATTTCATTCAAACATTGTTTAGCTTTAATAGTGCAATATCGATCAAACCTTGCTTCATATAAATATGGATTATAATTTGCTAAACCGGTACATAAATCCTCTTCAGGATCATATATTAAACTTTTAAGATATGGATTGTCTGTCTTAAATTTGCCATCTTCGCGCTTATATAAATCCATATCAGATAAGTACGCATTGCCATTTTTATCTGCTAAAAAAATCAATGATCTCATAATCTACCACAAAATATCAAATATTATTCTATAGATTATGCCGTAATATAATAAAAAAGCTATATAATTTTTTAATATAAATAATCAATATTTTAATATTAAGTTTTATTTGAAAATAACCTATTGAATATGCCTAGTGATCCTGTTCTTACTATCTAAATAAATTCATATATAGATCCCTATCTACAAAAAACATGCCTTTTTTTATAATTTAACTACTATGTGTTACTTTACTATTAAGATTAATAATTAAGATACACTGATATATATTTACTGTTTTTCAGTACAATATTTTCTTCATATCTATTAAGGCACTTTTTAACATTGCACGTTCATGACGAAATATACTCAATAATATTCTTGTCTATTAAAATCATACATATATATTTATAACGCTCTTATTGAGGATTATGTCATATATTTTGACAATCTGCTTAAGAATGTTTTTCATTTTTTTGTTATTTAGAAATATGTTTATAACATGGCATAATATTCTTTCTTAGAATCACCTGCATATGTAATATTTCAATTTTTTCGTTAATTCCTTGCACTTTATAACATATTAATTATATACATTATTTGACTAGTGTAACACTGCA